>JAFRZS010000123.1 GCA_017442445.1 Clostridia bacterium | reverse complement strand
TATTCGCGTAATCCTCAAATGCTGACGGAGATATTGTAGTTGTTCCTTCAAGGATATTTACTATTTTAATATAGTCTTTGTACGGATGCCAAGGACGCTCATCTAAGATACCTTTAACATCAAGAATCCCATTTTCTATATCAAGTGACCATACAAGCCTTCCGTCTGCAGATTCTCCAGAATATCCTTTACATCCACATTTCGTACAAGCTCCATTTTCATAATTGTGTTTTGCTAAATCAATTTTTTCTTCATAACTATCACCGCAATCGCAGAAATATGTTTTTGTTCCTTTCTCTGTACAGGTTGAATCTTTTGTTATAGAAGGAACATAAGAATGTAAGTGGTGATTATAATGTAATGTCGCATTTGTGATAATTGTATTGTTACTATCTATACTTATTTTTCCCCAATCTTCTTCAGTTCCACAGTAATAAATATCTTTGAGATTATTGCAAAAACCAAACGCAGAATAGCCTATATTAGTAACAGATACAGGGATTATTATACTTGTAAGGTTGGTACAATTGCGAAACGCATAATCACCTATGACCGTAACAGTCGTAGACATTGTTATATTGGTAAGGTTTGTGCAACGACAAAAAGCACGATCCCCTATGCTAGTAACAGAATCAGGTATTATTATGTTTGTAAGATTTGAACAATCCTCAAATGCACAATATCCTATATTTGAGACACCGTCACCTATATTTACAATTTTAATATCTTCAGTATAAGAATACCATGGTACATAATCAGCTGAAGACCAATCTGTCATATCACCTTCACCGGTGATTTCAAGCATACCTGTTGATGTATTAAGTGTCCATGTGAGGTTTGTACCGCAAGAGCCGGAATAGGTTGCGGCGGAGACGAGGGGTACAATACCGCTTAATGGCGCTATTGTTAACATCATCGTCAGGCACATTAGTATTGCCAAGAATTTATTAGTAAATTTTCTCATAATATTCCCTCCGTTTTCAGATAGATATATTATAATTTTTCTGTTAAATATTGTCAACCTTTTCAGCACCCGAACCTCTTACATCTTCACTCTTACCTATTACTTCGCCGTCAGGCGTATGGGTGTGGGTGGAACCCACCCTTAACATTTGCGTAGCAAATATATCACTTCGCCGTAGGCGAAATATCACTCGTCGCAAGACGAATATCACATCGGCTTAGCCGTATATCACTGCAAAGTCACCGACTTTGCTTTGCCCACCCGAAATTCTACATTCTTCCTTACGGACTCTGCATAAAAAAACGGTTGCCGAAGCAACCGTTTTTGTAAGATATTATTTTGAAAGCTTTGATGCTGCTGCTTTGTCAATGAAGATTGTTACATCGTCATGCTGCTGAAGGATTGATGCGGGGCACTTGGGTGTTACTTCGCCTTCAATCATGCCTTTAACTGCATCTGCCTTGCCTTCGCCTGTTGCAACGAAAACAATTTTCTTTGCTCTCATGATACTGCCGATACCCATTGTCATAGCATATCTCGGCATCGGAACATCACCGAAGAATTTCTGGTTTGATGCGATTGTGCTTTCTGTAAGCTTTACTTTGAATGCTTCGTCTGTAAACTCGTCAGCGGGTTCATTGAAACCGATATGACCGTTTGTGCCGATACCTAAAATCTGAATATCAATTCCGCCTGCGTTCTTAATTGCTTCTGCATAACGAGCGCTTTCAGCTTCGGGGTCATCAACATTACCGTCAAGGAAGTTTATATTGTCATCAGAGAAATCAGCTCTGCCGAAAAGGTTATCAACCATGAACATATAGAAGCTGTTCTTGTCTTCTTTGGGAAGGTCACAGTATTCGTCAAGATTGAATGTTGTTACATCTTTGAAAGATACATTGCCTTTTTCGTATTCGCTTACCATTTTGTTATAAGTCGGAACGGGTGACATACCTGTTGCAAAACCCATAACTGCTTTCGGGTTAGCTTTAGCATAATCTACGAGTACCTGACCCATAGCTTCGCCGATTTCCTGTTCGTTGTTAAAAATCTTTACTACCATTTGAATTACCTCCAATTAAATGTTCACTTGTTATTATACCACAATTATGTGCAAAACTGCAACAGTTTTATTATTCTTTTTTTAAACATTTATTGACTTTTGAGTTAATTTGGGTTATATTAAACTCAATACTTATAATGAGGTGTTAATTATGTTGAATTTTCCTATCGGTGTAATTGTCAATTCATTCAGAACTGACATTCCTACTGCAGTTAAAAAGGCTGCTGAAATCGGCGCAAAGGGTATTCAGGTTTACGCTACAAAAGGCGAAATGTCTCCTGAAGAACTCGTCGGTTCAAAGCGTTCCGAATTTAAAAAATTAGTTGAAGATAACGGTCTTGTTATCTCTGCTCTCTGCGGTGATTTGGGCGGCGGCGGATTTATGCACGCTGACATAAATCCCGAAAAAATTGAGCGTTCAAAGAGAATCCTTGACCTTGCTAAAGAGTTAGGTACAGATGTTGTTACAACACACATTGGCGTTGTTCCCGAAGATCCTTCAATTGAAAGATTTAAAATCATGCAGGATGCATGCCGTCAGCTCGCTGAATATGCTGACAGCATTGAAGCTCATTTTGCAGTTGAAACAGGCCCCGAAACTTCTGCAACTTTAAAAATGTTCCTTGACAGCCTTGAGTCACGCGGTGTAAGTGTTAACCTTGACCCTGCTAATCTCGTTATGGTTACAGGCGACGACCCCGCAAAAGCTGTTCACAATCTTAAAGACTATATCGTTCATACTCACGCAAAAGACGGTAAAAACCTCTATTACAAGAACCCCGATTTCATCTACGGTGTTGCTAAGGAATTAGTTGAATCAGATCCCTCTTTCCTTGAGGTTCCGCTTGGTGAAGGTCAGGTTAACTGGAACGAATATCTCACAGCTCTTAATGACATCGGTTACAAGGGCTTCCTTACTATTGAAAGAGAAGTCGGTGAAAATCCTGAAGCTGATATAAGAAAGGCTGTTTCATTCCTCAATGATACAATGGCTGCTTTATAAGGAGTAAAATTATGAAACTTGCTTTATCTACATACAGCCTTCACAGACTTGTCGGCAGTGGTGAATACACTCACCGTGATTTAATCAAAATCGCTAAAGATATCGGTTTTGATGCTATCGAAACAACTGAAATCCCGAAAGAAGAAGGTCTTTCAATCAACGAATCTGCTCAGCTTTTCAGAGAAGAAGCTGATAAATATGATTTGCCGATTTGTAACTATACTGTCGGTGCGGATTTTATTACAGGTTCAGACGGTGATACCGAAAAAGAAATTGAGCGCGTAAAAGCTATGGTCGATACCGCCGCTATCCTTGGTGTCAGCGGTATGCGTCACGATGTGACAAGAGGCTTTAAATCAAAGGCTGATCGCACTTACAAAGGCTTTGATAATATACTCCCCATTCTCGCTGATGCTTGTCGTCAGGTAACTGAGTATGCTGAAACAAAAGGCATTAAAACAATGGTTGAAAACCACGGATATTTTGCTCAGGACGCTGACAGAGTTGAAAAGCTTGTAAACACAGTTGCTCACGACAATTTCGGTTTGCTTGTTGATATGGGTAATTTCCTTTGTGCTGATGATGACCCCATAAAATCGGTTGGTAAAACTGCTCCCTATGCATTCCATGTTCACGCAAAAGATTTCCATATCAAACCCGCTGATTCATTTTATCCCGGTATGGGCTTCATGATGACAAGAGGCGGTACATATATCCGCGGTGCAATAGTCGGTCATGGTAATGTTCCGGTTTTCCAGTGCTTACGCGCTTTGAAAGCTGCCGAATATGACGGATATGTAAGCATTGAATTTGAAGGTATGGAAAACTGCCTCGACGGTGTAAAAATCGGTTATCAGAACCTTCGCAGAATGCTTGAAATGATATAACAAAAAGCTTCTTGAAGGCGTTGTATCCGTAAGGATTCAACGCCAGTTTTATTCGCCATACGGCGAGTTTTATTGCTTCGCAGTTTTATTGTGCTTCGCACAGTGTTATTCGCTTCGCGAGTTTATAGCGAATAAAATAAAACTGAATCCGCAGGATTCAATAACACTATTGTCCGAGGACAATAATATCACTCTGCCGCAAGGCAGAATAACACTTAAAAACTTTACAGCATGCATCTCTGAAAATAAATATAAAAAGTTGCATAACAATTGCGGTGCTTTCAGATGGATGTTGATTCCTTCTTTAAAAACATTCAAAGCAAAAAATAAATTTTAATAGCGCACTTACTTACCACAAAGGTGCAAGTGTTAAAAAATGAGAGGTAATACGGATGTCCGCATTACCTCTTTTTTGTGTCCTTAGTAAGTCTGCTCTAAAAAGGAGCTTTTTTATTGTTATCTGAATGATTTTATTACTTCTTCAAAAATGAGAACAAGCCTTTCTTTTCATAGGGTTCTCTCCTGATGTCCTTAAGCTCATATCCTGTATCAAGTACAAGTTCTTTGAGTTTTTCATCTTCTATGTCATTCTCGGATATAATTACGGTTTCCTTGTCTTTGTGTGATGATGTAACCTTTTTTACATCAAAAACCTTGCGCACAGCATCATTCATATGAGCTTCACACATATTACAAGCCATACCCTCAATCGTGAGTATAATTTTAATCATCATTATCCCTCTTTTTCTGTCTTATTCACTAACCGAATTATATCAAATCTCTATCAGATTGTCAACCAGAACGGCACACACCAAACGGTGTGTGCCGTTAATTTGTGATTCAGATTACTCTAAAGGTATATCAAGTTTTGTGTAACCGCTCGGAATTTTATATTCTGAATAATTGACTTTATCCTGAATATCCGTAACTTCCATAAAGACAACCGTTTCGTCTGTTTCGTATGCAAAGTAACAAAGTTTACCGTCTGTAAAATAGAATGCAACTTCACCGACCTTAGTTCCGAAAATTTCCATTGTGTATGTAACACCGTCAATCGTTTCGGTTTCCTCTGTAATGTATGTCAGATCTCTGGTCATTAAAGTCGGTAACGGCTCTTTATCAAGCGTCCAATAATAATTCTTGACTTTATTCAGATAGGATACAGGAATGCCCAATTCTTTTGCTTCCGCTTCTGTTAAAATCTCACCAAGTTTCAACTGCGGAAGAAGTACTACCGTTCCGTTGGGACTCGCCATTAATTTCTGTCCGTCTGACAAACTTTGTTCATACATATAATTGTCAGTTCCGTCAATACCGAACTGGATTTTTGAAGTAGATAAATACGAGCCGTCTTCGTCAACATAATCAGCTTTGCCGTTTATTACATACGTACCGTCTTTAAAATGCTCATCATACAATTTTCTGTAATTTGCAAACTTATCTCCGTTAGTTACGATAACTCTGCAGATTGCCATAAGGTTACTTCCGTCTGTTGCTTTGCAGATGATATCTGTTGTACCTGCGGCCTTAGTATAAATCTCCCCCTTATCGTTGACATATGCAACATCTGTATTTGTCGATGTCCATTTAAGGAGTTTTTGCGATGCATCTTCGGGAGCAAATGTTGTTGTAAGAGTATAGTTGTCGCCTGCCTTGATTGTGAGTGTAGTTTCAGCAAACTCAACTTGTGTGAATTTATTTGATACTACTACTAAACAGCTGTCCGACAATCCGCTTCCGTCAATAGTTTTACAGGTAATTTTTGCTTCACCGGGGCCTACCGCTGTAAGCTTACCTGTCTGTGAAATTGTCGCAACTTTCTCGTCAGATGTTGTCCACTCAAAGATTTTCTGTGCGTTGCGAGGATATACTTCGGGAGCAAATGTGCTTGATTTTCCTACGCCCCACCTTATAGTATTAACTGTTATGTCCAGATTTTCTGTCAATGCAGTATCTTTTTCACGAACATAAACAATGCAACTTGCTTCAAGATTTGTGCCGTCTGTTGTTTTGCAGGTAATTGTCGCTGTTCCTATACCTACCGCAGTTAATTTACCTGACTGCGAAATTGTTGCGACCTTCTCGTCAGATGTTGTCCATGCAAATTTATTTGATGCACCTACAGGGCTGACAATGGGAGCAAATGTGCTTGATTTTCCAACAGGCCATTTAATTGTTTTTGCTTTAATATAAAGGCTCTCTGTTCGTATGCTGTTACCTACTATGACAGTACAGGTATCCGTCAAGTTTGTTCCGTCTATTGTTCTGCATGTAATTGTTGTTACACCGTCACCTACTGCAGTGAGTTTTCCTGTTTCTGATACTGTTGCTACAGTTTCGTCCGATGATTTCCACTCATATCTTTTCTGTGCATTTGAGGGCTCTACTACGGGATTGAAAGTACTTGACTTACCTACAGGCCATCTGATTGTGTCAACCGGAATAGTTAAACTTCTTGTAAGCTCTGTATTCTTTTCGCGGACAAAGACTCTGCATTTTGCTTCAAGATTTGTACCGTCTGTTGTCTTGCAGATAATTGTCGCTGCGCCTATACCTACTGCGGTCAATTTGCCTGTCTGTGAAATTGTTGCAACCTTCTCATCGGATGATGTCCATACAAGTTTTTTTGATGCACCTGCAGGTGTGATTACAGGAACAAAGGTACTTGATTTTCCTAACGGCCATCTTATTACCTCGACTGTGATTTTAACACTTTCGGTTTTCACACTATTATCGTAAACGATAACCTTGCAAGTGTCAGAAAGATTTGTGCCGTCAATAGTTTTACAAGTGATTGTAGCTTCACCTACACTTACTGCTGTAAGTTTACCTGTCTGTGATACTGTAGCTACTTTTTCATTTGATGATGTCCACTCAAATTTTTTCTGTGAATTTGAAGGATATACAAACGGTGCAAATGTGCTTGATTTTCCTACAGGCCATTTGATTGTATCAACTGTGATATTAACATTCTTTGTAAGCTCTGTTCCCTTTTCACGAACAACAACTTTACAACTTGCTTCAAGATTTGTACCGTCAGTTGTCTTGCAGGTGATTGTAGCTTCACCTACACCTACTGCGGTTAATTTACCTGACTGTGAAATTGTTGCGACCTTCTCGTCAGATGTTGTCCATGTAAGTTTTTTTGATGCACCTTCAGGTGTAATTACAGGTGCAAATGTACTTGCCTTGCCTACAGGCCATCTTATTACATCAACTGTAATTTTAACACTTTCTGTTTTTACATTATTATCGTAAACGATAACTTTACATGTATCAAATAAGTTTGTGCCGTCTGTTGCCATGCAAGTGATTGTTGTTTCGCCTACACCTACTGCAGTCAATTTACCTGTCTGTGATACAGTTGCTACTGTGGGGTCAGAAGATGTCCAGATAAAGCTTTTCTGTGCATTTGAAGGTGTTACAACAGGCGCGAATGTACTTGATTTTCCAATCGGCCACTTGATTGTATCAACTGTGATATTAACATTCTTTGTAAGCTCTGTTCCCTTTTGACGAACAACAACCTTACAACTTGCTTCAAGATTTGAGCCGTCTGTTGTCTTGCAGGTAATTGTCGCTGTTCCTATACCTACCGCAGTTAATTTACCTGACTGCGAAATTGTTGCAACTTTCGCATCTGATGTTGTCCATGTAAGTTTTTTTGATGCTTCCGCAGGTGTGATTACAGGTGCAAATGTACTGCTTTTCCCAACAGGCCATTTGATTGTATTAACTGTGATTTTTAAATTTGATGCAATCGGTTCATCAATATATGTTATATGTACATTTTCTTTTTTCGCAAACTCAATAACAGGAGCTTTAGAAGAACAGATTATTTCATCTGCATCAATTGCAGATTTTCCGAATCCGGTAGCTGAGTCCGGAACATATACTGATTTAAGGTTCGGGCAATCATCTATCGCATAGTTATCAAGTTTAATCAATCCTTCAGGTAGTATAATTGTCTCAATATAATGAGAGTTTTCAACCGCTCCGGATCTTATTGTAGTAACACCCGCAGGAACTGTATAGCTCTTCTGCTCCTTTCCTGACGGATATTCAATAAGTTCTTTCTTGTCTTTTGTAAACAAAGCTCCGTCTATTGAAATATAGTTTTCATTTTCTTCGGAAACTACATACTTTTTGATATACAGACTGAAATCAAAGGGATTGCTGTCAATTCCCTCAACACCTTTTTCAATATATACAGTTTCAAGTTTCGGTAATAAATAAAATGCACTGTAATCTATTCTCTTTATGTTGCTCGGTATTGTAAGGTATTTAAAATATGAATGCTCACCATATGCACCGCCACCGATAGCAACAACCGGGTATCCGTCTATTGCTTCAGGAACAGTATAACTTGTATAATAATTTTCGCCACGATACATAGTTATTGTTGCTTTTCCGTCTTCCAAGGTGTATTCATACAGATTATCTGCTGATACATACTTTTCAGATGTTGGCTCGGCATTTACTGTTATCAACGGAAATGTTGTGATAAGCAGTGCCATGGTCAAAATGAGTGCTAATAGTTTCTTTTTCATTTAATTTTCCTCCTGTTTT
>JAFRZS010000122.1 GCA_017442445.1 Clostridia bacterium | reverse complement strand
TCTTAACAGAGATTTATCCTCAAGATGTTCAAATGCTACGTCTTGTATATGGCATATTTCGTCAATGCTTTTTTCGTCACATTTTTTGTAAACGATTTCTTCATCTTTTATTTTCATTTTTTAAGACCTTTTTTCTTAATTATTCTTTCATATACTTCTTTATCCACAACATTTTCAAGTGAATACTCTTCATGAAATATCGGAAGTCCTTTATTTTTTCTGTATTTTATCCAATCTCTTTCAAGGAGATATAAATTTACAAAGTTTTTCGGACTTTTTACAAGCTTTTTTCTTTGAACATACGGATTATGAACTGCTATGAAAAATCTGTATCCGAATAAATCGTTCAGCATATCTATTGTCAGAGTACCTCTGTCAATAAGTAACTGAAATATTTCAAAGAATGTCAGATAATTGGATATGTGTATGTTATCCATTTCTAAATCGGGAAGATTTTCAAAATCATAATTTTCAAAAAGAGTATATGATTTTTTGTAATCATCATTTGTTACAAACGATGCATTGAGATCTGCAAGAAATCCGGCTTCGGTAATTTTTCTTGACTGATAAATTTCAGCAGCCAATAAAACAACACCGAGAATTGCCGCAAGAAGAGAAATCACCTGCACAACGTCAATACCCTTATTTACAGATAATATAACCGTACCGACGCTTATTATTATCATGATAAAATATGCAATAATTCTGGTTTTACTCTTCATCTTTATTTTCCTCTTCGTGTCTGCGTCTGTTCAATTCAACAAGCATTTTTTCGTGTTCTTTGTCTGTGAGGGCGTATTTCCATGTGGGGATAACACCTAAAAGACAACCGATTGCGGGCGGGATTGAAACAATGAAGAAAAGTATCATCATGTATTGTGAAAACTCGGGGTTGAGTCTGGGGATTCCGCCCTGTGCGATAAAGTCGTTTACCGCCTGAACTCTCTCGTCTGAGAAGCCTACTGCCGCATAAGCAAGACCGCTGATAATTGTTGCGATACCTGTTGAAAGCTTTGTGATGAAAGTCTGACCTGAGAAGAAAACTCCGTCGGGTCTGATGTGATTGTGATAATCTTCATAGTCAACTGCATCTGCAATCATAAGTGAACGCAGAACATCTGTGGCACCTGAGCCGAATCCACATAAAAGGAAAACTATAAACATTAAAACAAGGTAAAGCGGTTTTACAAGATCCTGCGGTGCTATAAGATAGAGAACAAAAATCAGGAAATAAGGAATTACGCAGATAAGATTAGAGTAGTTATATACATCTTTCTTCTCAAATTTGTTGATAAGCTTAGGTACAACACCCATGCCGATAAACATTCCAAGGAACATTCCGCCGCCGAGCATTACTATATAAACTATTGCCATAAGCGGATCCTTACTTGCATAGTAATATGTAACCAAAGGCATCGCTGAAATGTTGAGGAGTAATCTTGTGCTTGACAAAACACCTGAAATTAAAATCTGTCTGAACGGCTTGTTCTTCCACATCAGAGCGAAATTTTCTTTCAGTGTGTAAGACTTCTTGGAGCCGGGTATTCTTTCTCTGATGAAAATACCTGTCAGCTGAAATGTCACAGCACCGATAACACCTAATATTGTTGCTGTTGCGATGAAGCCGTACTTTTCACCGATATTTGCGGCAACACCGTATTTTTCTGTGATAATTTCACCAAGTGCCAGTGCAATAGGCTGTATTCCGAGTGTCGCTATACCGCCGCCGATTGCCGCTACAACTCTTGCGCCTGAAATGAGTTTTGCTCTGTCATTTTCTTTTTCGGACATCAAAGCCGTTACACCCCAAAGCGGGATATCACCTACCGTATATGCCATGCCCCATAAAATATAGCTTGTTCCTGCGGCAATAACTACCCATGCATTACTGCCCTCAAACATTCCCAATTCAGGATTATAAAATCCGTTTATAAAGCAGAGAATTGTGATAATCAAAATCGGTATCGGTGAGAAAATAAGATACGGTCTGCATTTACCCCATCTTGATCTTGTCTTATCAACGATTGTTCCCATCATCGGATCGTTGAAAGCGTCCCATACTCTTGAAACAGCCATAATCACACTAACCGCTATTGCAGGTATTAAAAGTGTGAACTGAAGATAATAGGCAAGTGCCGCAGAGATAATACTGTAGGTTACGTTCTGTCCGAACATACCTATGAGATACATATTTCTCTCTTTTGCCGTGTAGGTTTTGAAATCCTGTGAAGACATCGGAAATACTCCTTTCAAAATAACTTGACTAAATTATACTATTTTCTTGAATTTTTTGCAATATGCAGTATAATGTTAAATGATGAAAATATCGGGTGGTGTTCAAATGATTACAGACAGAAAAAAAGTCAATTCAATAATATTCCTGATGATGTTTACTTATATGGTAAGCTACCTCACCCGTATCAACCTTGGTACAGTTATCTCTGAAATAATCGCTTCGGAAAACATCACAAAATCTGCCCTTTCCCCCGCAGTTACCGGCGCTTTCATAACATACGGAGTCGGTCAGCTTGTCAGCGGATTTTTCTGTGACAGAATCCGTCCTAAAAGGCTTATCACATACGGACTTATGCTGACTGTGGCTATGAACATAATTCTTCCGTTTTGCCCTAATACAATTCTTATGACTGTTGTATGGTGTATAAACGGTTTTGCACAGTCATTTATGTGGCCGCCTCTTGTAAAGCTCATGACAGAATTGTTTTCAAACGAAGACTATCTTCGTGCAAGTGTCCGTGCAAACTGGGGCGGTTCAATCGGCACTATTTTACTTTACCTTGTTTCCCCTCTTATTATTTCAATTGCAAACTGGAAGGGTGTTTTCTTTTTCTCTGCAACATCAGGAATTATCATGCTTGTGATATGGCAGATTTGCTGTCCCGATGTTGAAGTGTCCCGTAAGGTTCAGCAGGTTGAAGAAACCGCACCCGCAAAAAAACTCAATTTCTTCTCACCCATGATGCTCTGCCTTGTTGTTGCTATTATCATTCAGGGCGCTTTGCGTGACGGTATTACAACCTGGACTCCGTCTTATATTTCGGAAACATATAATCTTTCAAGTTCAATTTCAATTCTTACAGGTGTGCTTTTACCGATATTCAGCATTATTTCATTCCAGATAACCTCGGCACTGCACGAAAAAGTTTTCAAAAATCCTCTGATATGCGCAGGTGTTTTGTATGTCTTCGGACTTTTTGCAGCCTCCCTCATAACAATATTCAACAAAGACAATGCTTTCCTCTCGGCAATTTTACTTGCACTTTTAAACGGCTCAATGCACGGCGTAAACCTTCTTCTTATATGCATTCTTCCGAGGTATTTCAAAAAATTCGGAAATGTCGGTTTTATTTCAGGTTTCCTCAATGCCTGTACATATATCGGAAGTGCCATATCCACATACGGCATAGCTGTTGTCTCGGATAACTTCGGTTGGAATACAACTCTTTTAATATGGATCGGTGCAGTTTTTATCGGTCTTGTTCTTTGTTTTTCTGCCGTCAGACCGTGGAAAAAGACTATGCAGGACTAAATTTGACAGATTTTGATTTTTGTGATATATTTATTACACAATTAAATATGGTGCCGATGAAACTTTCAGATAAAACTGTCAGCGGATGGCACTCTGGAGAATCCCGTTTGGGTGCCGAAGGGGCAAGACTTTATGTTCAATCTCTCAGGCAAAAGGACAGAGCTTTTAAAATGTCAACAGGCGGAGTTTTTCTCCGTCTGTTTATTTTTTGAAAAGAGGTAGAAAAATGGAAACATTAAAAAACATCGGAACGGCTATCGTTGAGTTCTTTGCAAGTGATCTTAACAGCTTTATCTGGGGTTGGTTCGGTATTGCAATTCTTTTGGGTACAGGCGTCCTTATGACAGTGCTCACAAAATTCTTTCAGGTTTCACATTTCGGGCACTGGATGAAGAAAACTATCGGCAGTCTTTTTGACAAAAAGGTTTCAGGTCATACAAAAGACAAGACAATTTCTCAGTTTCAGGCACTTTGTACTGCTTTAGCTGCAACTGTCGGTACAGGTAACATCGCAGGTGTTGCAGGTGCAATCGCAACAGGCGGTCCCGGTGCTGTTTTCTGGATGTGGCTTTCAGCTTTCTTCGGTATGATGACAAACTACTCAGAAAACGTCCTCGGTATCTTCTATCGCCGTAAGGATAAAAACGGCGAGTGGGCAGGCGGTGCCATGTACTATCTTCAGGACGGTCTCGGCAGTAAAAAAGGCATGAAGATTGTTGGTAAAGTTCTCGCGATACTTTTCTCAATCTTTGCTGTTTTAGCTTCCTTCGGTATAGGAAATCTCGCTCAGGCAAACACAATTTCTTCAAACATGAACACAGCTTTCGGTATTCCGCGTTGGATAACAGGTCTTGCTTTAACTCTTATTGCTGCCTTAGTTGTTCTTGGCGGTATCAAGAGAATAGCTTCCGTTACAGAAAAAATTGTTCCCTTTATGGCAGGTATCTATATCGTCGGTGCTTTAGTTATTATGTTCATGAATATCGACACTCTTGGCGCTATCTTCACATCAATTTTCAAATACGCATTCACTGCTCGTGCAGGTATCGGCGGTGCTATCGGTATCGCAATCAAAATGGGCTTCAAGAGAGGTATTTTCTCAAACGAAGCAGGACTTGGTTCATCAGTTATGGTTCACTCCGCATCAAATGTTAAAGAACCCGTAGCACAGGGTATGTGGGGCATTTTTGAAGTATTCTTTGACACTATCATCATCTGTACAATGACAGCTGTCGTTGTTCTTTCATCAGGTATTATCGACCTCGGCACAGGTCTTGTAAACGAAGCTTATGCCACTCTTGATTCAGGCTCTTTCGTTTCACAGGCATTCACAAATGCATTCGGTACTTTAGGCGGAAAATTTGTTGCAGTTGCAGTTTTATTCTTCGCATTCTCAACAGTTCTCGGCTGGAGCTACTACGGCACAAGAAGCTGGTCATATCTTTTCGGTGAAAAGTCAGCAGTCGCTTATAAAATAGTTTTCGTCGGCATTGTATTTGTAAGCTCAGTTTTAACAGACGTTTCAGTTCCGTGGAATATTTCCGATACCTTCAACGGACTTATGATGGTTCCCAACCTTATCGGCGTTGTTGCGCTCTGCCCGATTGTTATGAAGCTTACTAAGAATTATCTTGACCGAAAGAACGGCAAAGACGTTTCGCCCTTGCTTTCATACTCCGCAGAAATTCAGAAAGAAATGGAAAAGGCTGACTAATGAAAATCACAACAGTATTTTTTGACCTTGACGGCACTTTGCTACTCATGAATGAAGACGACTTCGTGCAGATTTATTTTAAAGAGTTGGCAAAGAAAGTTATCCCTATGGGATATGATAAAGACCTTTTTGTTCCGTCCGTTTGGCAAGGCACAAAAGCTATGGTGAAAAATGACGGAACAAAAACAAACGAAGAAGCTTTCTGGGAAGCTTTTTCAGCTATTCATAATAAGGATTGTTCCGCTGATATACCTGTGTTTGATGAGTTTTACAGAAACGAATTTCAAAAAGCAAAGGCTATCTGCAAATTTGATGAAAACTCAAAAAATCTTGTTGACGGAGTAAAAAAACTCGGACTCAGAACAGTTCTCGCAACTAATCCTATTTTCCCTTCCGTTGCTACAAAAGCAAGAATGACTTGGGCAGGGCTTGATGACTCAGATTTTGAATATGTTTCGACATATGAAAACTCACATTATGCAAAACCAAATTTGGAATATTACAAAGAAATATGTGAAAAAATAAATGTTTCTCCCGAAGAATGTATTATGATAGGCAACAATGTTGACGAGGACATGATTTCAGAAAAACTCGGCATGAAAGTTTTTCTGTGTACCGAATTTCTCATAAACAATCACAAAGCGATATCGGAAATCTTCCGCAAGGCAGTCTTGCAGACGCACTTGAATATATAAAGGTGATAATCAATGCTTAAAGAAATATTAAGGAAACGAGAGCTTCCCGATTTCAAAACAAGAGAAGAAATGCTTGATATTCTTCAAAAG
>JAFRZS010000121.1 GCA_017442445.1 Clostridia bacterium | reverse complement strand
GCACTGACAAAACATCAGATGCCGTTTCCGTTACGGTACTCATACCTGTTTCAAGTCTTTCTCTTGCCATTTCTTCGGCTTCGTGAAATACACTTTCATCAAGTATATATCCTATGCTTTCACCGTTATAGTTTATTGCAAGTGCTAATGTTGTAGTTGAATAATAATTGATTGTCATAGCAAGTACTATTATTGCGACAATCGGAGCTGTACGGTTTAAAATTGAACGGAAAAGCTTTTTGTGTTTTTTTACAAGCTTCATACAAAGTGAAAACCACATTGATATAAAGCTTTTGTTTTTTATTTCCGCCTCACTCTTTGCAAGCTTGCGGATTTCTTTTGATTCCTTAAATACATCTTTAAGTTCATTTATAAATAACTTGAGGGATTTTACAAGTCTGACTCTGAAAAAATCCGATATTGATACAAATAATTTTTTAAGATATTTAAAAGGCAGTTTTACAAATATCAATATCACTTTGAAAATTAACTTTGTGACATTACCCGTAAAAGAGATTATATCAAGAAAATTGTCCTTTAAAATATCAAAATCAAAACTATCCCATAAACCGTTCTTTTTACCTGACAACATTTCACCTCCGAAAATTAGTCCGCTTAAATAATTATTATATTATAAAAACATTATAATTTCAAGAAAAAATGCTTAATTCATTGAATTTTCGCCAACATTTTCAAACAATTTTCGAACAAGCTCTCTCAATTCGGAATACTTTTCAGCTCTTATTCCTTCTTCTGAGGTAAGAATTTGTTTCGCTGTTTTCTGTGTGGCTCTCAGCATTTCCATGTCATCAAGAATATTTGCTATCTTCATTTCGGGCAAACCGTGTTGCCTTGCGCCGAAGAAATCACCGGGACCTCTTAATTTCAGGTCTTCATCGGCAATTTTAAAACCGTCCGTGGTTTTGCACATTGTGTTGAGTCTTTGCTTAGTTTCGTCCGTCTTTGCGTCTGATATAAGTATGCAGGTTGATTTATGCTTCCCTCTGCCAATTCTGCCTCTGAGCTGATGCAACTGAGATAATCCGAAAAGCTCTGCATTTTCAATAATCATTATTGCGGCATTCGGTACATCAACACCAACTTCAATGACTGTTGTTGAAACAAGCAAATCCGTTTCTCCTGCGGCAAAAGAATCCATAACCGCTTTCTTTTCAGCGGCTTTCATTTTTCCGTGAAGAAGCGCTACCTTGTAATTTTTGAAATCCTCTTTTGCAAGTTTCTCGGCATACTCTATTGCTGATGCTGTTGAGCTTTCGTTTTCTTCAATCAACGGACAAATTACAAAACCCTGTCTGCCTTCATCAAGATGCTTTTTAACATAGTTGTATGCTCTTTTTCTTAATTCTGTTGTGACAGCATAGGTTTCTGTTATCTGTCTGCCCTTAGGCAATTCATCAAGCACGGAAATATCAAGGTCTCCGTAGATTATAAGTGCAAGTGTTCTCGGTATAGGCGTTGCCGACATAACAAAGGTATGAACATTTTTACCTTTTTCGCTTAAAGCTGAGCGTTGTTTTACGCCAAAACGGTGCTGTTCATCGGTTATAACAAGACCGAGATTTTTGAAAACTACATCATTCTGTATAAGCGCATGGGTTCCGACGGCAATATCAATTTCACCGTCTTCCAGAGCTTTTTTGATTTTCTTTTTTTGTGCGGCTGTTGTTGAGCCTGTAAGTAAGGCTATTTTTATATCTGTATCCTTGAGCATTTCAACCAAAGTCATATAATGCTGCTGTGCAAGAATTTCCGTCGGTGCCATCATGGCAGATTGGAATGAATTTCTGCACATATTATACATAAGTGCCGCCGCTACAACTGTTTTACCTGAACCTACATCACCCTGAAGAAGTCTTGTCATCGGTACATCTGATTTCATATCCGCAACTGCTTCATTAATTGCTCTTTTCTGTGCGTTGGTCGGAGTAAATTTCAGGTATTTATAAAATTCTTGTGTATAATCATTTTCTGCTTTTATTGCAGTAAGGCGTCTGTTCCTGTTTTTCAAAAGCATCAGACCTAACTGCAAAACAAGTAATTCCTCAAAAATCAGACGCTTTCTTGCCTGTTCAAGATGATACTGACTTTTAGGAAAATGAATATTATAAACAGCCGCCTTCTTGCTGATTAAACCATATTCTTCCGCTATCTCATCAGGGATAGTTTCTTTTATGCTGTTTCCTACTGCCGTCAAAGCGATTCTGACAGCATTCTCTACCACCTTTGATGTAAGACCGTGTGTAAGTGGATAGATGGGACGGATTTTTTCACCGCTTCCTGCTTTTTCAATAAGCGGGGAGTTCATTTCGCGTCCCGAATAGCCGATATCAGCTCTGCCGAAAAAGAGATATTCTTCCCCCTCCTTCAGCTTGTCTGCGGTGTATTTGCTGTTGAAAATTGTAACGTTCATCAGACTTTCGCCGTCTGTTACGACGGTTTTGTAGATTGATAAACCTTTTCTGATTTTGTTTTCTATCGGATCATGACCGACGATTGCTTTTATGCAACAAGTTTCCCCAAGCGGTGCATCGGCAATTGATACTATTTTAGTCCAATCCTCATATACCCTCGGGTAAAAAGACAAAAGGGCATCGACATTGTCAACACCCAGCTTTTTAAAAAGCAAAGCGCGCTTTTCTCCGACACCCTTTAAATATCTTATATCCATGAATTATTCAACCGAAATCATATAGTAATATACCGGTTGTCCTCCGTTAATAACAGAAATTTCTGCTTCTTTACCGAATTTTTCTTCAAGCTTTGAAGCAAGTACATTGGCTTCTTCTTCTGTTGTATCTTCGCCGTAAATTACAGTAATCAGAGTTGAGTCGCCCTTCTTGAAGAGCTTCTTTGTAACCTTGTATGCAGCTGTTATTGAATCTTCTTCAATAACGGAAATCTTTCCGTTTTCCATACCCATGATCTGACCCTTTTTGATTTCCTTGTCATTGACTATGCTATCTCTTGCCGCAAAAGTTACAAGACCTGTTCCGACTCTTTCAGCAGCCTTCATCATATTCATATGATTATTATCGGGAGTGTCGCTTTCATCAAAATTCAATACTGCGGTGATCCCCTGCGGAATAGTCTTTGTATGAAGAACGCTTACTCCTCTGTCTGCCAAAGGAACAACCTGTTCAGCCGCCATGATTATATTCTTATTGTTCGGTAAAACGAAAACATGTTCTGCCGGAGTTGCCTGAACTGCACTCAGAATATCGTCTGTGCTGGGATTCATTGTCTGACCGCCCTTAACAACATTGTCAACACCTAACTCCTGCATAAGCTGACAGAGTCCGTCACCTGCTGCTACTGCAACAAATCCGTAGGGTTTTGTGGGTTCAACCGGTTTGAGTTCTTCCTGCTCAACCTCATCGCCTACGCCCCAATCAGCATTTTCATGCTGTTCGCGCATATTTTCAATCTTAATATTTATAAGCTGTCCCAATTTCAATGCCGCCGTTAAAACATTACCCGGCTGATTTGAGTGGACATGAACCTTAACTATTGTTTCATCATCAACAACAACTACGCAGTCACCGATGGATTCAAGATATGCTCTGAGTTTAATGGGAGTTTCTGTACTCTTTTCGTCCTTTTCAATGAGGAACTCTGTACAATATGCAAATTCAATATCTGCATCAATTTTCTTTGCAGCTTTCTTGGGCTGTTCAACGGGTGCCGCAGTTGCTGCTTCTCCTGAAGAAATAATTTCTCCGCCCTTGAAAACCTGAGCCATTCCTTCAAAAATAAGGACAAGTCCCTGACCGCCCGCATCAACAACTCCTGCTTTTTTGAGAACAGGGAGAATATTGGGGGTATCAGCAAGAGCAATTTTTGCTTCTTCTAAAGCTTTATCCCATACTGTAAGAACATCGTCACCGTCATTTGCAGAAATTCCGGCCCTTTCAGCCGCTTTCCTTACAACTGTAAGAATTGTGCCTTCAGTCGGTTTCATAACAGCCTTATATGCTGAGTCCTTACCGCTTTCAAGTGCGTTTGCTATATCATTGGAATCTGCAACTTCCTTACCTTTGAGGCTTTTTGAGAATCCTCTGAAAATAAGTGAAAGAATAACACCCGAGTTACCTCTTGCACCTCTGAGTAAAGCTGAAGATGCTGTATCAGCAACTGTGCTTACAGGTGCGTCATCGGGAAGTCTTAAAACTTCTCTTGCCGCCGCCTGAATTGTCATACTCATATTTGTACCTGTATCTCCGTCAGGAACAGGGAAAACATTGAGAGCATCAACTGCCTTGCGTTCATTACTGATATTATTAGCCGCAGAAACGAAGGCATTCTTTAACAATTTTCCGTTAATCATATTTAATCCTCACTAATCTATTACTCTGTCTTCATAGAGTCAACAAATACATTTACCTTAGAAACCTTAAGGCCTGTTGCTTCTTCAACAACATAGCTTACCTTATTTGTAATACTGTTGACAATAGCAGAAATATTGAGTCCGTAAGTTACGACAATATGCAAATCAACAACAAGACCGTTTCCTATACTGCGCACAGCAACTCCCTGGTCAATATAGTCAGTCTTGTTTTTGAACAATAATGAACGTAAGCCCTGCTTTGCATTACTGTTTGCCATTCCCGCAACGCCGAAGCATGATGAAACAGCATTTCCTATAAGTTTGCCGAAATAGTGTTCGGATATTTCTATTGATCCTAAGTGGTTATCTATTCTTATCATACGAAAACCTCCTTCTTCAATTTAACATTATATAATATTCTTTTCAAAATTTCAAATGTTTTAATAACTTTTATTAAAATGCCACGAATTAATGTTGGAATATACGCTTTTATATGTGCCATTTACATTATCCGCGAGCTCTTTTGTGCAATAAAGTATGCCTTTTCTGTAGCAAATCGCCGCAAACGGCATCTCGTCATTATAGACTTTTATGAAATCATTGAGAGTTTTCAGACCGTTTTCGTAGTTGGAATACATCTTTGCAACCGAAGAATCAGCGTCAATTCCTTTCGATGCATTGTTCGATTCGCTGAAAAACGGAGATAAAGACATATCGTTGGACTGTTTGATCTCACCGATATACATATCAAAATTTTTGCTTTCTATGATACTCATTACACTTGCGCTGTCGGCTTCAACAACATTTACATTCATTCCGATTTTTTTAAGCTCTGTTGAAATTGCTTTTGCAACCGCTTTTTTAAATCCGTTTTCAGAATTCACAACAAGTGTCAGGTCAAGTACGCTTGAATCTTTATAATAAATTCCGAGATAGTTTTTTTCATACTTTGCATTTCTGAGAATGTTTTCTGCTTTCTGTAAATCCGATGACAGCATATCATTGGCTGTATCGGGAGCATTCGCCCATGAAGGATTGAACGGATACGCACTCGGCTGTGCATGAGTCTGGAAGCACGATGTTACTATGTTTTCCCTGTTGATAGCAAGTGATACAGCCTTTCTTACTTCTTTATCCGAAAGAGGCTCATTTTCCGATGCATTGAATCCTAAATATATAAGATTGTTTGTTGCTACCGATACGGTCTGTGTAGTAGCCGGTGTAACACTTCCGCTGCTTAAATCATCGTAATATGCAGAAATACTGCCAACCTCTACTCCGTAATAAAGACCTTCTCCTTTGGGTAATTCTTTAAGTTTAATTTTTTTATTTCTTACCGCCGATGCAGAAGATGAATATTCGTTGACTTCAAGAAATGAATCCTTAATCATATATACGCCTGTACCGATTACCCCGGTTTCACTTTCTCTTACTATCGGAAAGTCAAGACAGAGTGCAGGGTTTTGTTTCAGGCTTTTCATTGTGAATGCAACTGTTGTGCTGTCTGTTGCTATTGCACTTTCAAAATTTGTCAATGACTGTGCATACTGTGAAGATGCTTTTGCTTTTTCAAATGAAGTTACTACATCTGCTGTTGTCAGTAATGAATTATCACTGAAGCGTATATCCGAGTTAATTGTAACCTTTACAAGCAATCCTTCTGTCTTGTAGGATTTTGCAAGTACAGGTTTTACCGAAAAGTCGGAATTTATTGTAAACAGCGACTCAAAAATAAGCGCTGATATATTCATATTCTCATTTGTTTCGCACATATAAGGATTGATTGCATCGCTTGTTATATACGGAAGTACTATCGTATTGTCAAGTGTATCTGCACTTTGCGCTTTTGTAGTATTCTCGGGATTTTCCTCATCATTACATCCCGAAAAGAACGAAAGCAAAATCAATATTATTAAAAGAAGCGATATAATTTTTTTCATCATTATATTATCTGCCTTTCTTTTGCAAAACATCAGTTTATCTTATGTCAATTCTGTGTACTGATACTGTTTTTCCTGTTTTATCATCAATTTCAAATATACAGCCGTTGAGCATACACTCACCGTCAGCCGTGTCAAATCTTGTCGGCATATTGTATTTGAATTTTTCAATTACGATTTCAGGTTTTACTCCTAATACAGAATTTACAGGCCCTGTCATTCCGAGGTCTGTAATATATCCTGTGTGTTCATTTATTATCTGCTCATCAGAGGTCTGTATATGAGTATGGGTGCCGAACAACGCAGAAACTCTGCCTGACAGATAATATGCCATGGCTTTCTTTTCACTGGTAGCTTCTGCATGAAAATCAACAATTATAATTTTTTCGTCTTTTAATTCATCGAGTATTCTGTCAATACAGGTAAACGGATTTTCCAACGGCTCAAGCTGATATGTGCCCATCAGATTTATAACGGTCGCACGGTATCTTCCCATGTCCACCGTAACATATCCTTTACCGGGATTCCTTGACGGATAGTTTGCAGGTCTTATTATATACTCATCTTCATCAAAAAGGCAATACATTTCGCGTCTTCTGTATGCGTGATTGCCTGTTGTAATAACATCTGCACCGCAATTAAAAAGCATTTCTGCAGACTCAGGTGTTATACCGTTACCTTTTGCGGAATTTTCACCGTTGACGATACATAAATCTATTGAATTTATTCTTTTAAGATTCGGTAAATGGCGTCTTAAAAATTCACATCCGTTTTCGGATACAACATCGCCTATTGCAAGTACATTCATATTTCAGCCTCTCTTTTATGAATAAAAGGGGTACGCTCTCGCATACCCCCTGTATTGCTTACGATAACAGATTACTTTGCAAAATCAACTGCTCTGTTTTCTCTGATTATATTAACCTTGATCTGTCCCGGATATTCAAGCTCCGCTTCAATCTTATTGGCAATATCTCTTGCGACAAGTACCATCTTGTCATCTGATACAATTTCAGGTTTAACCATTACTCTGATTTCACGGCCTGCCTGAATTGCGAAAGATCTTTCAACACCCTCAAATGAGGTTGCAATTTCTTCAAGTTTTTCAAGACGCTTGATATAGTTCTGAACATTTTCGCGTCTTGCACCCGGTCTTGCTGCTGAAATAGCATCTGCCGCCTGAACGATACATGCTACTAAAGTCTTTGCTTCAACATCACCGTGGTGGGCATGGATTGCATGGATAACAGCTTCGTTTTCCTTGTATTTCTTTGCCCATTCTATACCAAGTTCAACGTGTGAACCTTCAATCTCGTGGTCAAGTGCCTTACCGATATCGTGTAATAAACCTGCTCTCTTTGCAAGTTTTACATCTGCTCCGAGCTCAGCCGCTAAAAGTCCTGCGATAAATGAAACCTCTAACGAATGATTAAGAACATTCTGTCCGTAACTTGTACGGTATCTGAGTTTACCAAGTAATTTAACAATTTCAGGATGTACTGCTGTAATGCCCGAATCAATTACAGCTCTCTCACCTGTCTGTTTGATTGTCTGATCAACATCTCTCTTAACTTTTTCAAGTGTTTCCTCAATGCGTGCAGGATGGATTCTTCCATCGCTGATAAGTTTCTCAAGAGTAAGTCTTGCAACTTCGCGTCTTACAGGATCAAAGCTTGAAAGTGTGATTGCTTCAGGTGTGTCGTCAATTATAAGGTCAACACCTGTAATTGTTTCAAATGTACGGATATTTCTGCCTTCACGTCCGATGATTCTGCCCTTCATTTCATCGTTAGGAATTGCAACTACCGAAACTGTAGCTTCTGCCGCGTGGTCAGCAGCACAGCGCTGAATTGCTGTTGCTACAAGCTCTTTTGCGTATTCATCCGCTTCGTCCTTGTATCTCTGCTTAAATTCCATTACCTTAGCCGCTTTTTCATGTTCAAGGTCGTTTTCAAGCGTTTTGAGTAAGTGGTCTCTTGCCTGTTCTTTGGTTAAGCCCGAAATTCTTTCGAGCATTTCAAACTGTCCTCTTTTGATGCTTTCAACTTCTTCTAAGTGAGCATCTGCCTCTTTGATTTTCTTATTTAAAACTTCTTCTTTTTTCTCAAGATTTTCAGATTTTTTTTCAAGATTTTCTTCTTTTTGAATCAAGCGCTTTTCCTGGCGCTGAACTTCGTTTCTTCTCTCTCTGAGCTCCTGCTCAGTTTCTTTTCTCTGTTTATAAATTTCATCCTTGGCTTCAAGAATAGCTTCCTTCTTTTTAGCCTCGGCCTTTGCTAATGCATCATTTACTATACGTGTAGCTTCTTCAGTTGCTGAACCGATTGCTTTTTCCGCAACCTTTTTTCTGTGTAATCCGCCTAATATAAATCCGAGTACACCTGCAACTACAGCCGCTACTGCAATCAAAATGATTGCTAATACAAGCTTCAAGTTTTATCAAACCTCCTTTTATTTAAAAATCTGATATTATCAAAGAATTAGAGACTTTAAAGAAAACAATTTTTACCTTAAAACAGTAAAATGCTTTCAGTTCGTCTTATACAAAACACCTCACAGCTGATGTTTTTATAAGACAGTTTTTAAGAAAAATTAGCTAAAATCAAACGGCTGTGTCAGGCAAAACCACGAGGGGTATCACTGCCGTTTCAGATGCAAAATATCCGGCAAAAAACACATTTCCGAATATAATTACATCTTATAATATTTTAAAGCAAAAGCACAAAAATGTCAAGATGTTTTTGTGTTGTTTTGCTAAAAATATCCAAACTTATTCTCCTGAATTTACTTTTGATCTGTATGCTTCAACTTCCCAGTTGACGATAAAATCAATAAGGTCAGGAGTCATGTGTTCATATCCCCCGAAGGACTCCGAATATACAGCTATTTTCATAGCATCTGTAAATACTACGCGGCAGGTATTTGCATCCTTTTCGTTTGCGCCGATAAAGAACATACCTGTACCTTTAAGAATAACAACCTTTGCTTTGAAACCGTTTTTCTTTTCATAGTTTTCATATTCTGCTCTGATATCCTCTGCATTTTCAACAAACAGCGGATATGCTTTGCAATAAACAATATGGTCAGGTGTAAAGCTGTTGAGAAGCGGTAAAGCATTTTCTTTGTCGCTTGAGAATTTTGATATTTCATTGTTGTTTTCAAAAATTACAACTCCGCCGAAAAGCTCTTCAAGTACAGCTTTTACTTCTTCAGGTGTTTTAGTTTCAATTGTTTCAAAATCGGGGAATCTTTTTGCTTCGTTGTTGAGAGTTGACATTACACCTTCTGCCAGTTCGTCAATTCTTTCAAGAGTGTCAGCCGCAAAGAAAATACCGTGATTCTGAAGGAAAATGATTTCAGGTTCTTTGCCGTTTACTTCCTTGTAAGCTTCAATAACTTTTCTGCATTCGTTTGAAAGAATATAGCCGGGTTTTGTGGGCTGCACCCATACTGCTTCAGGGAAAAGTCTTTTAGCTTCTGCTTCACCGTTTTTAGCACAGGTAAGACCGTTTACGATTGCAGGGTGAACATGGAGAACAAATTTCTTATCAAAAAGATTATGTAAAAGTGTTTCAACGCTCGGTCTTTTGTGTTCGTTTCCCGGGCATCTTGCAGACATCATATCTTCAAGCACCTGCGCTTCTCTTTCTGCCTCGTTTTCGGAATATGTCTTTTTCCACATATCTCCGAGTGCTTTTCTGTCAAGCTGAACAAATCCCTCTGCCTCTATTGTAGCAAGAGATGTACCTGAGCCTTTGACATAAAGATAATTTTCATCCTTGCAGGATGTGTTTCCTCCTCCTGCAAGTACATATTCAGGATTGCTTCCGTATTTTCTTGACATTTCTACAAGTTGATTTATCATATTTTTCTACCTCTTTATTTGTGATATTTTGTTCCTTTTTCAATTTGTACGCATCTGTATATCTGTTCTGCAAGCATTACTCTTGCAAGTTGATGCGGAAAGGTCATTTCCGACATTGACAGTTTAAAATCTGCCAATGCTTTTATCTCATCAGCAAGTCCGTATGAACTGCCGATAATAAACACTGCATTATTTTTTCCGCTGACAGCCGTTTTCTGCAATTTCTCGCAGAGCTTCTCCGATGACAGCTGTTTACCCTCAATGCACATAGCAAAGACAGCGGAATTTGACGGAATTTTTGATTTTATAAGCTTTGCTTCTTCCCTGAGCGCTGACTCAATTTCCGTCTGAGAAGGATTGTCCGATATTTTCTTTGGATTTAATTCAATCACATTAAATCTGCAGTCTGCCGACAATCTTTTTGAATATTCCGCCATAGCATCTCTGAGATAAGCTTCCTTGAGTTTTCCAAGGGCGATTATTGAAATATTTATCATAATATCAACATTCCCCTTCCTGTCGGCGATGCCACCTGAAGCATATAGTCAACACCCTCAACCGCGCCGAATTCTGTAAGCGATGCCTTTGCGGTTTCGTAGGCTAAAGGCGGATAATTATTTTCTTTACTTAAATGTCCGAGTACAAATCTTGTAGTTCCTGTATCCACTAATGTTTTCAAAGCTTCTGCACAATCTTCATTAGAAAGATGACCTTTTGAGGAGAGTATTCTTCTTTTAAGATTATAGGGATACGGTCCGTTTCTCAACATTCCGATATCGTGGTTTGATTCAATAAGCACCAAATCACTGCCCTTGATTGACTGCATGACATCGTGAGTTATTTCACCCATATCTGTTGCGACACTTATTTTTCTGCCGTCAGGTAAAAGCGCCGTGTATCCGCATGACTCTGCTGAGTCATGTGATGTTCTGAATGCTTTTACATGTATAGAGCCGATTTCAACGCCCTCATCAGGTATCGCAAACGCATCATATTTGTCTGAGAGAATGCCGTTTCTGTCAAGCTCCGTCAATGTCCCCTCAGTCATATATACGGGAATTTTGAATTTTGATGCAAACACTTTTAACCCTTTTACATGGTCGGAATGTTCATGGGTGATAAATATGCCTTTGATTCCCGAAGGGTCAATCCCCATGTTTTCCATTTGTAAAAGAGTTTGTTTTGTACTCATCCCGACATCTACCAGTATCGCTTGTGTCGGTGTACCTATATATGTACAATTACCTGTACTTGATGAAAAAAGTGAAGCAAATCTTGCCATTCAATTCCATCCTGTCTCCCGAATAAATATAAAGAAGCAAGCGGTTATCAAACCGCCTGCTCTTCCTCTTTATCAGGTACTGTTACTCTTTCTATATCTGCACCGAGACCCTGGAATTTTTCAACAACATTTTCATAACCTCTGTCAATGAAAACAATGCTTTCAATTTCAGTTCTTCCGTGTGCCGCAAGTCCTGCGATTATCATCGCCGCACCTGCTCTGAGGTCATTCGCTTTTACGGGGGCTGCGTTTAATTTCTCGACGCCCTCAACAATCGCGATTTTTCCGTCAACACGAATATTGGCACCCATTCTCGTGAGTTGTTCAACATACTTAAAACGGTTGTCCCATACACTCTCAGATACAATACTTGTACCTTCGGCAATAGCCAGAAGTGTTGTAATCTGCGGTTGCATATCCGTCGGAAAACCGGGGTGCGGTAAAGTTTTTACATTACATTTTTTAGGGCGTTCAGTGCTTATTATTCTGACACTGTCATCCCCTTCAATAACCTGAACACCGCATTCAATAAGCTTTGCCATTATTGATTCCAGATGCTTAGGTATTACATTACAGACAGTTACATCTCCGCCTGCGGCAGCGGCAGCTACCATGTATGTTCCTGCTTCAATCTGATCAGGTATTATGCTGTAGTTACAACCGTGAAGCATATCTACTCCGCGGATTTTAATTACATCTGTTCCTGCGCCTCTTACATCAGCGCCCATTGAATTCAAAAAGTTTGCAAGGTCAACAATATGCGGCTCTTTTGCGGCATTTTCAATCACGGTAAGTCCACTTGCTTTTACAGCAGCCAACATAACATTGATTGTCGCACCGACAGAAACCGTATCAAAATATATGAAGTTTCCTTCAAGCTGTTCTGCATCTGCTTCAACCATAGCAGATTCGCCGACAGATACCTTTGCGCCTAATTTTTCAAATCCCTTTAAATGAAGATCAATCGGTCTTACTCCGAAATCACATCCGCCGGGCATTGCTACCTTTGCTTTGCTGAATCTGCCTAAAAGTGCACCGATAAGATAATATGATGCTCTCATATGCTTTGTCAGTTCGTAGGGTACAACATGTGTGGATATGTTCGAGCTGTCAATTCTGACAGTATCTTTATTGATCATCGTTACCTCTGCTCCGATACCTTTAAGTATGCGAAGCATCATTGTAACATCATTTATATTAGGAATATTCTCAATTATACAAACGCCCTCGGCGAGAATCGCTGCTGGTATGATAGCAACTACGGCATTTTTTGCACCGCTTATGGTAACATTACCATAGAGCTTTTTGCCGCCGTTGATAACAAATTTCTCCATTTTCGCATCTCCGATTCTGAATCATAAATTATATAAAACACGAATGTAAAATAACCTTTAGAATTATACCACTTTTTACATAAAAAGAAAAGACCTTTTTTAAAAATTCGTAACAATTTATCGTTATTTACATTTTTTTACCTGTTTTGTCGTAATATTTCACAAAAATACATCAGATTGTGTTTTTTTGGAATATAAAACACAACTTACAGTTATTATAATTCATCAATTATTTGCCGCATGTCTTCAAAAACAGGTGCTTTTATATAAATTCTTTCCTTTGTAATCGGGTGGTCAAATTCAAGCTTTTCACAGTGAAGCAATTGGTGTTTTATACCCTTGTATTCATGTCCGTACATAGTGTCCCCTAAGAGCGGCGCACCTATGTGAGCAAAATGCACCCTTATTTGGTGTGTCCTTCCTGTTTCAAGCTTCAGTCTGACTAAAGAAATTTCGCCGTTACTTTTAATTAACTCCCAATGAGTTACAGCTTTGTCGCCGTTTTCACCGCACGCGCGTAAAGTTTTCATCGGGTCAGGTCTGTATATAGGAGCATCTATTGTACCGCTCGGTGCCATCGGTTTGCTGACAAGTGCGATGTATTCCTTTTTTACATTTCCCGAGAGCAGATTGGCACTGTGGCTGTTTTTTGCGCAGATTACCGCACCCGACGTACCTTTATCGAGTCTTCCTATTGCTCTGAAAACCGCTGTGCCGTCAAGATATGCCGCCACTAAGTTTGCCAATGTATCGCCCTGATGGTTGTGTGTAGGGTGCATCGCCATAAACGGTGATTTGTTTATGATAAGCAAATCCTCATCTTCATAAAGTATCTGCAATTCACCGTTAACTTTTTCCAGTTCAGTTTTTTCATCAGGAATTGATACAACTAATTCGTCACCGCTTTTTAATTTGTCAATCGTCCTGATATGTTCACCGTTGAGTGTTATACCCATCGGTACTCTTTTCAAGGAGTTAACAAGTCTTGCCGACAGCTTTGCGCGGCCTCTTAAATAGTGTATAACCTTTTTCCCGTCAAATTCATCATCAATCTTATATTTAATAATTCTCGGCATAGCTACTAAAAAAGGGCGGTTAAATTCCGCCCTTTAAACCTTTTTAATTATTTTACTTTTACTGTCCAACCGAATGTATCTTCGATATCGCCCCACTGGATACCTGAAAGGTTGTCATAAAGCTTCTGTGAAATTTCACCGATTTCACCGTTATTGATCTTCATGACTTCATCACCCCACTTGAGTTCACCGATGGGAGAAATAACTGCTGCCGTACCGCTTCCGAAAGCTTCCTTGAGTCTGCCTTCTTTTGCAGCCTGTGCAACTTCGTCAATTGAGAGTCTGCGTTCTGAAACCTTAAGTCCCCATGAACGAAGAATATCAATACATGACATTCTTGTAACACCGCTTAAGATACTGCCCTGAAGCTCAGGTGTGA
Organism: Clostridia bacterium; assembly: GCA_017442445.1. Taxonomy (GTDB): domain Bacteria; phylum Bacillota; class Clostridia; order Oscillospirales; family Acutalibacteraceae; genus RGIG2945. The sequence goes on along the minus strand of JAFRZS010000121.1, from coordinate 1,994 downwards.
TAACTTCGTCATCAATTACGAAGAATACGTTCATTGTACCTACTTCTTCAATATACTTTCTCTCAACACCGTCAAGCCAGAGAACCTGTGTGTAGCCCTGCTTGCTTGCTTCGTCCTGAGCCTTCAAGGATGCAGCATAGTTACCGCCTGTCTTAGCAAAACCGATACCGCCCTTTACTGCACGGACATAGTTGTCTTCAACATAGATTTTAACAGGATTCAATCCCTCGGGATAGTAAGCGCCAACGGGAGAAAGAATGATTACAAATAAAAGATGATGTGCCGGATGAACACCAACATGGGGATCAACTGCGAAAATGAAGGGTCTGATATAAAGTGATGTGCCTTCAGCTGTGGGAATCCAGTCCTCATCAACCTTAACAAGCTCTTTGATAGCTTCTACTGCAAATTCTTCATCAAATTCAGGAATGCAAAGACGCTCGTTTGACTTGTTCATTCTTGCCATGTTTCTGTCAGGTCTGAAAAGTAAAATTTCGCCCTTCTTTGTACGGTAAGCTTTAAGTCCTTCAAAAACTTCCTGACCGTAGTGAAGACACATAGCAGCAGGATCAAGTGCAATATTCTGATAAGGTACTATTCTGGGATCATGCCAACCCTGACCTTCGTCATAGTTCATAATGAACATATGGTCTGTGTAATAATTACCGAAGCCGAGTTTGCTCTGATCGGCAGGTTTCTGCTTTTTTTCTTTGGTAAGTTCAATTCTAATCTTTTCCATAATTTTCACCTCGATTAGATATTATACCACTCATTAGAAAAAAGTGCAAATATTTTTCTAAAATTTTTATCTTATTTTCCAAATATCTCTGGCATAATTAGATATTGTTCTGTCTGAGGAGAATTTTCCTGCCGCACACATATTAAGCCAACACTTTTTGGTGAAGTCTGATTCATTTTTCTGATTTTCATTGAGCTCAATTCTTTTGTTGAGAAAATCCTCGAAATCAAGAAGTACAAAATATCTGTCTTCTTCTAAAAGCGACTTATATAAATCCTCAAACATACCTGTATTTTTATCATCAAGCTTTCCGCTTACAAGAGTATCAAGAACTCTTTTGATTTTCGGATTGTTTTCGTAGAAGTATCTCGGATTATACACCTGTCTTACATTGTCAAGATCTTCAATTCTTGCGCCGAAGATAAAATTGTTTTCTTCTCCCGCTTCTTCAACAATTTCTATATTTGCACCGTCATACGTTCCCAATGTGACCGCACCGTTTAACATAAGCTTCATATTTCCTGTACCGCTTGCCTCTGTTCCTGCTGTTGATATCTGAACGGAAACATCAGCCGCCGCAATAATTTTTTCCGCCGCCGTTACATTATAATTGGGTACAAAAACAACCTTTATGATTTTGTTGACATCATCGTCCTCGTCAATCATTCTTGCAATTTCGTTTATAAGCTTGATTATTGCCTTTGCTCTGAAATATCCCGATGCCGCTTTTGCACCGAAAATAAATGTTGTCGGCTTGAAATCTTTTAATTCACCGTCTTTGATTTCATAATAGATTTCCAATATTGTCAGAATATTGAGAAGCTGTCTTTTGTATTCATGCAGTCTTTTTATCTGAACATCAATTATTGTGTCGGGGTTGATCAAGATATTATCCTTTGCTTCAAGATATTCTTTAAGCTGATGTTTTTTTATTTTTTTGATTTCTCTGAAACGATAAAGTGCCTCATCATTATCTGAAAACTGTTCTAACTCTCTTAATCTGTAAAGCTTTTTTGTCCACGCCTTGCTGCCCATTAACTCGGTTATAAGCTCTGATAACTCTCTGTTACAAAGCATCAGCCATCTCCTCTGAGTTATGCCGTTTGTTTCATTTTTGAATTTTTGCGGTGCATAGTCATACCATTCTCTGAGTACGGATTTTTTTATAATCTCTGTGTGAATTTTTGCAACACCGTTTATATACTTTGAGCAGTAACACGCAAGATAAGCCATGTTTACAATATCGTCACGTATT
>JAFRZS010000120.1 GCA_017442445.1 Clostridia bacterium | reverse complement strand
TGACGGCTTTGCCTAATGATGTCGCTTCGCTAATTTTTGGTGGCAAACATCGCATCATTGCGAACTAGGTGAGCAACATCATATTTGCGAAGCAAATGCATCATATCGCCGTAGGCGACGCATCATTATATCTTGCCCCTTTGCCGCTTTTATGCTATAATACACTCAAGGTCGGTGATTTTGTAAAAATACACGAAAGATTAAAAAGAAATTTTTTGAGATAAGTAAGGATTTTTTATGCCTGAGTTAGTAATGAAAGATATAAAATCTAAGATGTATTCCGAAAATCTTGATTGGGGCATTGATTGCGATAACGAGAAATCATGTATGGTTTTTTCTTTATCGTCCTCTTATTCCGGTGAAAAAGCTCCGTCGGTGACTTTCCAGATTCTTACACAGGACGGCGAGTCACTTTATCATTCCCATTCCTATACTGTCGGAAAGTGCAATGAGGTAACGGCGAACGAGTGGAGAATACCGCCGTTGGTCTTTAAAAATGCGAAATGTTATATTCATTTTACAATTCCGGAAGGTACACAGCTTAATATTTCGGATTATAGTATTCGTTATGAGGATTACAATAAACCGATTACTCCGGACTTGAAATTCAATGCCCATCTTGGGTTTTTCGGTGTTGCACCCGAGAACACGATCCCCGCTTTTGAACTTGCCGGTTTGTGTGGATTTGACAGCTGTATAACGGTTCCCAAGCTCACCAAAGACGGCGTTTTCGTTTGTATTCACGATGATACGATCAACAGCCGAGCAAGGGATAATAACGGAAATAAGCCGGAAGAAGAAATGCGCGTTTCCGATATGACTTATGAAGAATTGTTGAAATGGGATTTCGGGCTGTGGAAGCATCCCGCTTATAAAAACACAAAAATTCCCACTCTCCAAGAATTCTTTAAAATTTGTCACGATTACAATATGAAGCCTTTTTTCAGCATACATCCCAACTTCACCGATGAGGAATGGCAACAGGTGCGCAAAATGTTGATCGATCACGACCTGCTTGACAAATTCCAGGTAAAAAGTTACAGGATAGATGTTCTGGAAAGCGTTTTTCGGGTTTTTGGAAACGATATCAACTGTTATACTCTTTGGTCAAAGGTGTATAATGACGATATGATAGAAAAGCTTTCAAGCTTGAATTTAGACCTTTCAAAAGTTCGCGGTGTGATTGAAATTCAGGAAAAGTCTGACATGAAAAATTTCAATGAAGATATGGTAGAAAGAATTAAAGCCGCAGGATTTACACCGTCTGCTATTTGTTGCTGGGGCCGAAAAACAGGTGAATACTATCAACGGCTCATTTCCCTTGGTGTCAACGAGTTCACTGAAGACTATCATTGTTCTTTTGAACTTAATTGGTAAAATAAGTATTTTTCAAAATATACGGCAATGGTGTTTCAATTGATGGTATGGGAATGTAAAAGAAAATCAGGTTTTTAGACCAGTTCTTTTTCGGACACGAATGACAGAAAAAGAAAGACACGCGAGAGCGTGTCTTTTCTTTTTCAACTAAATCCACCCTTTCGGGTGGGTGAAATATTGCTGCGCGATATGAAATCCTCACTTCGTTCGGGTGAAATCGCTGCGGCGGTGGGTGGATTTAATTTCATCTGCTTAGCAGATTTCATCAAAGTTTTGCTTTGA
>JAFRZS010000119.1 GCA_017442445.1 Clostridia bacterium | reverse complement strand
TTTAACGAGTTCTGAGAGCTCGAGAACTGTGAGAACTTTGAGTTCTTCGATAATTGCATTGATTTTATCTGATGCCATTTTAAATTTCCTCCAATTAATTATAATATAGTAATAAATTTGTTTTTTCTCTTTAAAATTTCACGAAATATTTGAACACCCTTTTGTGTAAAATCTTCTTCTTTCATTTTCTTTGCTTCAAGTATTCTTTCTATCGCTTGTGTAGGATCAAGCGAATGATACGGATAATACAAATCCCGTAACTCTTTTGGCTTAATAATTTTATATACTTGTTTGCTTGTTTTATCGTAGGTATAACACCAATATCGATAAACATACCCTATCCAATATAATTCTTCTGCAGAAAACTTTTCTTTTCCGTAGGAAGTTCTTCCGAATTCAGAATCAATCTCTTCAAATACAGAATTCAAGTCACACGCTTCAAAAAGAAAACCTGTTTCATCCATTCTTTGTGCTACAGAAGAGTACATAAATCTTCTTATAAAAATTAACGAACTGCATTCTGCTTTTAACACAGATTTTGAAAAAATTTCTGCTTGAAATTTACATAGTTTCAAACCAATTTCATCAATCTTTTTCATTCTAATATTTCCTCTATATACTTTCCTTGACCTCTATATTGTTTTCTTGCAACCTTTACTTTATCATTTCCGACTTTCGATTCTTCCTGTTTAGAGGAAAGATAATGAATCTTTTCGTTTTGTGCCAAAAAACAATGTCTTAATATTTTCAGTTGTTTTAATGATTTATCAGTTACAAAGACAAATTGATTTCCTAAGTTAGTTGCCGAAAGACAGTGCTGACATTGAACATCTGTGATTTCTCCATCAATAAAACTATCAATAATCTCAAACATTCTGTTATCAGCAATAGGAGCTATAATATAATCTACGCCTTCTAAACGTGAAAGTAAATTTAAAATAATCGGATGCTCTGCATAGTCGGTTAATTTATTTCTGAAATATGCGATTAACAACATCCAATCTCTATCTACATTCAATTTGGTGTAGCTTAAATTACTTTTGTCAAACTCTAAAATATATAATGATGATTCGGGATAACTTGCAACAAACATAGCAGATTGCTCAAGACTTTCACCACAATAAAAACCTCTTCCGAAATCATTTGTATTCTTGGATTTTTCTATCGATATTTGTCCTTCAATGCCATTCTTTGCTCCATGGAATAAAATAACTGAATTTTCCCCGCAATCTTCTTTGAATAATTGCTCTTTAATTTTATTTAGACGGATACCTTTTTTAAAAGCAAAATTATATATCGCATTCAGATTAGACCATAAAATGTTTTCCTCGTTTTTTTTCCATCTTGAAAGTGTTATTGGCGTAACACCTATCTGTTCTGCAAGTTCTCCCGCTGTAATATTCAACAATTCCATTATTATTTCTATATCTGCATATATCTCAAAATCGTTCATAAATTACACCTTTCTCGTAATCTTCAACTTATTATAACATATGTTAAAAACAAGTTCAAGACTTTTAAAAACTTGTTATTAACATATGTTAGTAACAAGTTTTATAACAAATAATTCAAATTAAAATTTTGTAAAACTTTTTGCAATTTTTCTTGCGACTTTATATATCGGTGTTTCTAATTCTTTCCTTGCGTTTTTTAATTCTTTTCTTATCTCTATTCCTTGAGGACAATGCTTTTCACACTTTCCGCAGTCGATACAATTTGATGCAGAGGTTGAATTTTTCCTTAAAGTTGTGCACATAAAATATTCAACCAATGCCCAGAATTTATTTTCTGAATATCTTCTGTTATATGCCGCAAAAATTCCCGGAATATCAACACCCTTAGGACACGGCATACAGTATCCGCAACCCGTACAGCCGACCTTCATTTTTGAGTTGATTGCTTTTACAATTTCCTGAAGCATTTCTTCGTCCGCCTGAGTCAATTCTCCGACCTCGGTTTCCGAGGCTGTTTTTATATTTTCTTTCACCATTTCAAGTGAGTTCATTCCCGATAACACTACTGATATCTCAGGCTGATTGAAAAGCCATTTGAACGCCCACTGCGCAGGGGTGAATTTCTTTTCATAATTTTCAAAAATTTTTGTAGCTTCTTCGGATAATCTGTTTACTAATTTTCCGCCGCGCAAAGGTTCCATAATCACAACAGGTATTCCCTTTGAGTGTGCGTGATAAAGCCCTTTTCTTCCTGCCTGAGAATTTTCGTCCATATAGTTATACTGTATCTGACAAAAATCCCAATCATAAGCATCAATTAAATTACAGAACATTTCGGAATTTCCGTGATACGAAAACCCAATCTGTTTTATCTGTCCGCTTGACTTTTTCTCATTTATCCAGTCAAGTATGCCAAGCTCAACAAGACGGTTCCATGTATCCGTATCCGTCAGCATATGCATGAGATAAAAGTCTATATAATCTGTACGCAGACGCTTCAGTTCTTCGTTAAAAATCCTGTCGAGTGTTTCCTTATTTTTTATGAGATAATGCGGTAATTTTGTTGCTATGAATACATCTTTTCTTACATTGTTTTTTTCTAAAATTTCTCCGAGCGCCGCTTCGCTTCCCGGGTAGATGTATGCCGTGTCAAAATAATTCACTCCGCCTCCGATTGCCGTCATTACCTGTTCTTCGGTTGCCTTCATGTCCGTTGCACCGAGAGTTTTCGGAAAACGCATACAGCCGTATCCCAGAAGCGATAACCTGTTTCCGTATTTATCCGTTCTGTAATTCATAAGTCTGCCTCGTTATATTCTTTCAATTTTTTCTTTATACCAAGCAAGGAGTTTTCTTTCGGTTTCTATGCAGGTGCCGGATACATTGTACCACTTTGCCGCACCGTCAACCTCGTAGCCGCCGAAGTCAAATTCTTCTTCGGGAGTAAGATATGCGTGTATTGAATTTGAATATCCGCAGACATAAATACATTCTTCCCTGTAGCCTTTGTCTGCTAACATTTTTTCAAGCTTGTTGCCTGTCAGTGTGAGTAACTCAAACGGAACAAATACAAAAAATAATTTATCAATCTTTAAAACCTGAAGCGGAACTGTTATATCATTTGAAGCTCCCTGTTCCGTTTTTTCAAGCATTTCACGGAACCACTGCATATCACGAAGATGGAAACGTTTTTTCACATCATCTATCGGTGTTGAGAAATATTTTTCTTCGTAAATTTTTACTTTTTCTCTGAGCATCTCAGTATCGTCAAATACTCTCATCGGAAGTGTAACTGTTTCATAGAAGGATTTTATTTCTCCGTCAAGGCTCTCTCCGTCAGAAGAATTTTCAACAAATTTCTTGACGGGTATTGCTAATTCGTTACCGAGAATTTCTGTCTTTTCTTCAATATCCTCGCCCTTGTTCCATGTGGGATTTATGTCACCGCAACGTCCCTGGAAAAACATGAACGGCACTTCATCACTTGATAAGTCATTTAGTTTGCAAAGCCAGTCAGCCGAAAAGTGCATATCTCTCTGCAATACCGCATGACATGATGCGTGCGCAAAAACTCCGCAGACTTTTCCGTCATTGTTTTTGAAAACCGCCGCTTTGATTCTGCGGTCAATTATATCTTCACGCTCTCTGCGGTTTCTTGCATTGATAAGCTTCTCGGGAAGTACAGCAAACTCTACTGTGCATTCACAGGCTCTGTCAAGCGCTCTCAATGCCATGTTTCCGCAGATTTCACCCATGTATGCATAATAGTCTGTATCGACCGGCATATCAGCTAAAATTCCCGATGCGGGTGCTGAATGTGTATGTATATAAGAAAGAGAAATATTCTCTCTCTTTACTCCCGTCAAAGCGGTAATCTGATCTGTAAGTAATCTGTAATACTTTGTGCTGAGTCCTGCCGAGTCGATTGAGTAAATAAGATGTGTGTCCGTATCTGTCTTTACTGCACATACTTTTACATGCAGGTCATCACGGGTCTTTTCAACCTGACTCATACGAAACGCATATCCGTCACAGTACTGACTCCTTGTAAATCTTATAATTTCATCTGCAAAACCGAATTTTATTTTACTCATAGCTTATCACTCCTCGGAATAATTATATCATATTGTTTTCAAAAAACAATACAATTTACTTTTTACTTTTTCTATGATATAATAATTTTGGTTATTTAAAAGAAAGAGGTTTCGTTCATGTCCGATTTACGAAAAAGATATTTTATAAGACTTGTTTTGCGGTCTTTGGTTTTTATCGCCTGTATCGTCGCTTTATTTGTTCGTCCTCAATGGTTTGATGTAATCTCAAAAGACAGCTTTTTCAAAAGCTTTTCACCCTTGCATCTTTTATGGGTCGTCTGGATTATTGATATGATTCAACAGCTTGTCCCCATAAAGAAAAAACTTGCAATCGGTTCACTGAAGCTTTTTAAAGAAAATTTCCGACCCTCTGAATTTTTTGAAAAAATGAATTTCAAACACCTTCAGAAATACATAGTAACAACCACAAAAGCAGCCTATAAAGTTTTCATAATATGGACAGCACTAATCGCTGTGCTCGGTGTCCTTTATCATTTCAATGTGATCGATAAAATATGGCTTTTTATGTTCTCTGTAGCTTTTTATGTTTGCGATCTCATCTGTGTTCTTATATGGTGTCCGTTCAGACTCATTATGAAAAATAAATGCTGTACCACCTGCAGAATTTTTAACTGGGATCATCTTATGATGTTCACACCTTTAATTTTTATCGGAAGCTTTTATTCAACCTCCCTTGTGATTATGTCAGTCCTTTCATGGCTTGTCTGGGAGTTGTGCGTTATGCTTTATCCCGAGCGCTTCTGGGAGTCAACAAACGCCGCTTTAAAATGTTCGGAATGTACCGACAAACTCTGCACTCAATACTGTCAGAAGTTAAGAAAAAAATGAGAAAAAGAAGTTGTATCAAACGATGCAACTTCTTTTTTATTATAGCTTCTGTTTTATAAAATCGTTTCTCCTAAATCCCAACAAAGACGGGAAAGAATATATTTATCTCTGATGTCCTTTGTTGCAAGGAAGGTCATCTCGTAAATGTCTTCACCGACTCCGATTTCATCCATTGTTTTCGGTATTGAAAACTTATCCATGAGATTTTCTATTTCTTCTGATGACGGTAATTCTTCATCAATTATTTTTAAAATTTCGTCCCAGTTCTCAATAATAATTTCAAGGCGTTTTCTGTGCTTTTCAACATCATATTTTTTCTGCTTTTCTTCAAGCGCTATCATGCTGTCTGCACCCTTGCCGAGAAATTTTCTGAGTTCTTCAGACCATGCTTCAAAGCTGAAATTTTCTACAAATTTCAAAGCCTTTTCTTTGTCAGGCTTTATGCTTTTAAGTTTTTCATATGATCTTAATGCAAAAAGTGTTCCTAAAGCACACTGTATTCCGTGAAGCTCTGCGGGTGTGCCGAATTCCACACTTCTCATATCCCATAAATGTGAGAAATAATGCTCTATTCCCGAAGCAGGTCTTGAACAGCCTGCAAAATTCATCGCAACTCCGCTGATGACAAGTCCTTCAAATACTGCTGCGGCAGCTTTTTTGTCACCCTTTAAAAGTCCGTCAGCATTGTCAACACACTTTTTGAGAGATTTTCTGACTAAATCGGCTATCTCTTCACAGTAATATTCGCCAACAACTATGTTTGCAATTCTCCACTCGCAGATTGAAACATACTTTGCCAACATATCACCAAGACCTGTTGCAAAAAGCTTCAGGGGTGCTTTTGAAATAATATTTATATCTCCGATAATGACTTCTGCACACTTGCTGTCAAGTGAAATTTTAAAGCCGTCCCTTGTCATCGAAGATGTTGCTGAAGCATAACCGTCCATAGACGGTGCGGTGCCCACAATAATATAAGGTTTTGATGACACGTTTGCGACAATTTTGCTGATATCGTTTATAACTCCCGAACCGACAGCGACTATTGCATCACAGGACATATCAATATTCATTATTGCAAGTCCTACACTTGTTTCATCAGGATGTAAATGCTTCTGATTGAAGATATATTTATGAACAGAAATCTCTGCGTCTTCAAGGATTTTGCAAACCTCTTCTCCTGCGGCATCATAGGTATTTACATCAGCAATAAGGTAAACCTTTTTTGCTGAAAATCTGCTAAGCACTTCGGGAAGCTTATTTATAACTCCCTCTCCTACAATCACGTCTGAGTCAAAGCTGTGTTCTTTTAAACAAGCACAGCTTTTGTTATTCAATCTGTCAAGTTCAGGAATGGACATTTTTATTCTTCTTTCTTTAAAAATTTTGTGATCTTTATGCTCTGTAAAAATTCAAAGGGATAGGCAAAAATCTTGAGCGAGAGGATATATGATACGACGATTGCTATAAGCACCATCACTAAAAATCCCCACCAGCTAAGCAGCGGTTCATACCATTTGAATTCAAGGAGCAATATATAAAGGAAGCGGTGAAGTATATACACCTGCAAGGTTCTTGCTCCGAGTTTGGTAAAAAAGGTCTTTTTCCTCGGTACTAATGCAAAAAATGATGCTCCGAGTAAAACTGCTGCGATATAAAACAGCGCTCTTGTGCACCAACGGAGTAAAAACGGCCAGTCGTTAACGCCCGGAATTACGCTGTATCGTGTGTTGGATTGGATAATTGTATCTGAAAAATGCGGTGCAGTTACTACCGAAATTCCAAACAAGGCTATAAATATTATTACTGCGGCAATCTTCGCTTTTTTTGTAAAGAGTTTGTTCAATGACTCCTGAGTGCAGTAATATCCACCGAGGAAAAACGGAAAATGTACGAACATTCTTGAAAGACTTGCAAGGTGTCCGACTTTTGAGTCATAGCCGATTATAAGTCCGAATGCGACTACTGCAATCATCACCCACATGGGTTTGAATTTATCAATTACAGGCAACATGATGTACCATGCGGCAAGACACTGTAAAAACCACAGCGACTCTCTTGCATAGAAAATACTGAGCGGTACATCAATACCCATGAAGTGCTGGAATACACCTACTGCCAACTGTGAAGCAAGATAGAGAATTATATATGTCACAGGTCTTTGTACGTTGATTTTTCCGTCTTTTTTGATATAGCTTTTTGCAAAAAAACCTGATATGAAGATCATAGCAGGCATATGGAAAGTATTGATTACATTCCATAAAGCTTTGATACTTGTGTGCAACTCCTGAAAAGATGATATAAAGTGCGCCAGAACAACCAGGGTTATGAGAATATATTTTGCGTTGTCATAAAAATATTGTCTTCCCTTTTCGTCCTGATACAAATCAGGCTGAGGCAAACGCGTTGCTTCCATTTTATCTGTCCTTTCAGTTGTTATTTGCTTTCTTCTCATCAAGCATTTTTTCAAGCTCTTCAACTGAGATATCTTTATATTTTCCGAGATCATATTTATAGACAAAGTGATGTGACTTTCTCAGAGTTTCGGGAGGCATCTTCATGTAATTACCGAAATGGCATACAAGATAATCTTCCCAATGACTCATTGTCGGGAACTGATAGCCTTCAAATTCCATCATTACAGGCTCGCCCCAATATTCTACAGGGAAGCGCTCCTGTTCATAGGTATAGATACTTGCAGGGAGACATACCCATGTTGATGTTTCGTTGCAATCATATTTTGTTGCCCACTTATGCCACATCTTCTTGATGAACCATCTGGGTGTTATTTTACAGATAAGTCTGCGGAAATATACTCTTGTTGTTGCTTTTTTGAAGGTGAATACAGGCATTCTTCTTGCCTGTTCAAGCATAGCCGTTCTCCAGAACTTACACTTTTTCTCGTGCTGAAGTCTTAATTTTTCATCATCGGGACAGCCTTCAAGTGCTAAGATATCAAGGAAAATTCCGCCCTTTCTCCAATAGGTGTCAAAAGCTGAATCCTTATACTCAATTCTGTTGTGGAAGAAGGGTTTACAATCCTGATCCATTACATATTCGTCGGGTAATTCAGTCTTTGCAATTTTCAGGAATTTTTCATAATCAGGCCTCGGCATTGTGATATCCATATCATCGTCCCACGGAATGAATCCCTTATGTCTTATTCCGCCGAGAATTGTACCGCCCGCAAGATAATATCTTAAACCATGCTTTCTGCATATTTTGTCAAAATCAAGCGCGATTTTCAAAACCATCAACTGAATTTTTCTTACATCGCCCGGATCAATTTCAACAATCTTTTCTTTTGCGATTCTCTTTCTGCCTTTTCTTGCAATCTTGTCCTTCATCGCCTTCAATGCTCTGAACGGAAATGCGAGAATTTTGCTGAAAGTACTCATTTCATTAAAGGGAGTTGTGTACCACTCCATAATTTTTACGGCACGGCGTACAAGCTTTATATGTCTGTATCTGAACATTTTCATATTTTCAAACATGAAAAGCTTGAAGCTGTTGAGAACCGTTGCACCCATCGGGGTTTTCAAAGAGAAATCCTCTGAAATATCTGATGCAACACTTCTTATTGCGTCAACACCGCCGCAAATTTTTATTGCTTTTGAGAGTGTGTAAACAACTCTTTTTTTATCAATCATTACTGACGGCAGACAATCTGCAATATCATCATATTCTGTTTCGCAAACCGATAACTGCAAAACTGCATCCGAGGGATAAAGCTTTGCTTTTTTCATTTTTTCCTTGCACTTTTTATGATCGTTGCCGTACTTTTTCCATTCGTTCAGAATTTCTTTTACTCTTATAAAATCTGCCTTCACAAACATTTCGCAAGACATATAAGCTTTTATGATTTCTTTGACGGAAATTTTATTTTCAAGAAGTGCCGCAACTGTGAGATCAGCTGAAACTCTGTCCATAAACAATGCTCTGATTATTGATGATACTCTCATACCGCCTGAAAGACTTTTCTTTACCCTGTCGGCATTTTCTTTATAATCATCGTAAATTTTTTCAAGCTTTTCTTCATATTCCGCTTCAATTTTTCCGAGCATTTCAAGCCATTCCGATGCCTTGGCTTCACGGTACCCGGGCTCTAAAAGTTTACGGACATTTTCTGAATACTCTCTGCGGTTTTTCTCGTCCATAAAGTATTCAAGTGTTTCTTCAATTTTAATAACATCTGCCGCGTTGATTTTTACAGCGGGGCCTTCGTCAGAAGAATAGTCTGCATCCTGCAAAAGAATTGCAGGGATACCTGCACTGATGCTTTCCATCGTAGTTTCGGGCATGTGGATAAGATGAGCATAGGTTATTGAAACATCTGCTTCTCTCAATGCTCTTAAAGGCTTTAAGACCTTGTTTTCAATTGTTATAAAATCTTTAAGGTCAGACTCTTCAATATCTTCAATGAGATTGAAAAGCATCTGTGTCTGACGAACACCCTTATACACAACTATTTTTAAAGTTGCATCGGGATATCTTTCGTGAAGTCTTGCAAATGCTGAAATAACCGTTCTTGTATTTCTTCCCGCATATGTTGTGTAGTAAACAATTCTTCTCTGACTTACATCGGCTATACCGACCTCATCATCGTAATAAGGGAAGTAATAAGGTTGGAAAACCGACTTAACTCCGATTGAATTTAACATTTCTGTTTCCTGCTGTGAAACAGATACAACACACTCAGCATTTTTGAGCATATATAAATTTTCAACTGTCTGTTTTTCAGCACCTGCCGCTACTGAAATGAGAGGTGAGCGGTCGGGGAAAAGTACAATGCATCTGCCGAGCTTTTCCGCCGCCTGAAAAAGCATATAGGTGTTCTCTGTGAACTTTCCTGAGAACACTATTGTCTTTGCAGGAATTTCACCCAACACCTTATAAAAAGCATCTGAAAGTGAATATCCTTTGTTTTCATAATAATCAAGGAAATGTCTTTTAACCTTTTCGTTGCTTATATAATCATCACCCGTAGGTTGACGGTAGGTTATAAGGTGAACATTTTTACCTTGCTTTACAAAAGCATTCATCAGCGATGCCAAAGACTGTGCGCCGCTTGTCACTCTGAAGGATTCAGAATAAAAAACTATTGAATTTTCATCCCATGACATATATTTTTTGCTCATCAGAATTTTCCTCCCAAGCCAAAGCAAAATATAACAAATAATCGTTTTATTCTATCATATATACATATCTTTGTCAAATATTATAACATTCGCTTTGTTATAATTGTTTGACAAAAAACTGTCGAAAGATATTCTTCCGACAGCTTCTGATTATATTTCAAATTCGATCTTATTATTCTTCACATTAAGGATAATACCCATATCCCCTGAAATTGCATCAGCACCTGATACAGTTTTCACATCATAAACATTTCTCATGCAGATTTTAAGATTTTTGTAATTACCGCAAAGCGTTACGGTAATTTTTCCGTTATCATTTACTGCAGTGACTTCAAGTGCTTCGTTACCGTACATGTCGCAGACTACCGTCTGTGCTTTTTCTTTAAGTGCGAAGATATTGAGTGTAAGTGAGTCTGTGTAATCATACTCGGGTGTGCTTATATTGTTACCCATAGGAATAATTGAATTTTCACGGACAAAAAGAGGTAATGAGAAAAAGTCATAATTTTCTTTCTGCCACTTGCCGCCGATTCTTGTTTCGTTGCCGAGAAGATGTGTCCACTCGCCTTCAGGCAGATAATAAGTCACATCACCGTTTTTTGTGAATACAGGTGCGACCATAAGGCTGTCGCCCAGCATATACTGACGGTCAAGGTCCTCGCACGGAATATCCTCAGGAAATTCAAGCACCATTGCTCTCATTACAGGAACACCTGTTTTGTGAGTATGCACTGCTGATGAGAAAATATACGGCATAAGCTTTAATTTAAGCTCGGTAAAAGCTTTGACTACTTGGACGGATTCTTCTCCGTTTTCTTCGCCCTCTTTACTGAAAAGCCACGGCACACGGTAGCTGCTTGAGCCGTGAAGTCTTGAATGTGTTGAAAGAAGACCGAAAGCCGCCCATCTTTTATATACATCTGCTTCAGCTTTACCCTCAAAGCCTGACATATCGTGACTCCAGAAGCCGAAGCCCGACATACAAAGCGAAAGACCTCCTCGCAAAGACTCCGACATAGAAAGATAATTTGATGAACAGTCACCGCCCCAATGAACAGGGAATCTCTGTCCTCCGACGGTTGCGCTTCTTGCAAAAACTGCCGCTTCATTTTTACCTTTGTATTCTTCAAGGAGTTCAAATACACACTTGTTGTAAAGGTGTGTGTAATAGTTGTGCATTCTGAGTGCGTCGCTTGAATCAAAATACCTGACATCTAAGGGTATTCTCTCGCCAAAGTCTGTTTTAAAGCAATCAACACCCTGATCAAGTAATTTTCTCAGCTTGTCCTGATACCATTTCCACGCATCAGGATTTGTGAAATCCACAAGTCCCATTCCCGCTTGCCAGAGATCCCATTGCCATACATCTCCGTTTGGTCTTTTAAGTAGATAACCGGCTTCCATCGCTTCTTTGAAAAGCGGTGATTTCTGACCGATATAAGGGTTTATCCACACGCATATTTTAAGGTTTTTTTCCTCTTTCATCACTTTGAGTTGGTGCTCAATATCGGGGAACATAGACTTGTCCCAGTCAAAATTGCACCACTCATTTTCTTTCATCCAATAGCAGTCAAAGTGAAATACATGCAAAGGAATTTCGCGTTCTTCCATTCCGTTAACGAAGCTCATTACTGTTTCTTCGTCATACTTCGTTGTGAATGATGATGTAAGCCACAAGCCGAATGTCCATGCCGGAGGAAGCGCGGGTTTACCTGTAAGATTTGTGTAATTGACAAGGACATCTTTCATATCCTCGCCGCCGATTACCATGAAATCAATTTTCTCGCCCGGAACGGAAAACTGAACCTTTGTAACCTGTTCGGTACATATTTCGTAGGAAACAGGGCCGGAGTCATTTACAAAAACTCCGTAGTTTTTATTTGTCATATAGAACGGAATACTCTTGTATGAAATTTCGGTACTTGTTCCTCCGTCCTCATTCCAGATGTCAACACTCTGTCCGTTCTTTATAAACGGAGTGAATTTTTCACCAAGACCGTAAACCTTTTCACCGATATCAAGATCCATACGGACACGCATGAAGCTTTTATTCTTCATCGCTTCGCTATGGTCACCCGCTAATTCAAGATCCATTTGTCTGCCCATAAAATTTTCATCGTCAACCTTCAGTGTGCTGAGCATTGTACTGCCGAAACGGTGAGAAATTCCCGTGAGCTTTTTATCCTTGTAATAGTAAGTAAATGTGCAGGGATTCTTTGTTATAACAAGCTTTGTGTCTGCACTTTTAATTGATACATATTCTTCTGTTTCCTCAATCTCGGGTGTCACTTCAAGAATATTCAACTCAAATTCGGGCATTTTTTTGTTACTGCCTATAAAGTGAAAAGCTTCTGTACGGATAATATTTGGTTGAGGCGACGATATATACATTTCAATAACAGGACCGCCCATAGCACGTTTATCAAGCCTGTATGATACGGCATATAAATAAACCCTGTTACCCTCAACCTTAACTTCTCTTATCTGAACTGCGTCTGTAGCCTTAACACCCTCTCTGTGCATCCAGCATCCTTTTGTAAATTTCATAGGTTTTCTCCTTTTTGCCGTTTCCTTGCCTTAACCGAGATAATGCGGATATACAGGCTTCGGGTCAATTCGACTTGCCGAAACAAATTTACCGTAGTAATTTGCATAATGTATTATTCCGTCTTCTCCGTTATAGGGTATTCTCGGCTCATCAAGTTCCTGAATTGTATCAAGTTCACCATCGAGGTACATTCTGATTTCTATTGCGGCACTGTCAAGTCTTGCAAGAAGTGCACCGTACCTCATATCTATAATATCCCAACCTAACGGTTTGCAGGTTTTAAACCAATTCTTCATGTGTGCAATTCGGAGTTTTTTGACACGTTCTGTTATTTCGGGGATTATTTTTTCGACAAACTCCGACAACTGTTCTTTATCTTTTTCAAGATATGCTTTTCTCAATCTGAGGCCCGCTTCCGCTTTAAGAGATAAAACAGAAGTAAGATTGCGGTAAACATCAAAAAATTCTTTGAAAGTTTCAACCTCGTTAAGTTTGCCGTTGATTTCTTTGTAGTGGTCATTCAACGGAATATCACGGAAGTTATAATCACACAATCCCGAAATAAGATCTTGCCATAAAAGCGGCTTTGAACAGTTATTATCCCACCAGTTGCCCTCAATAACACCGGGCACTTCGTCAACCTTCTGCAAAAGCATAAAATCATCATAACTGCTTTTGAAAATAAAATCAAAGCGACTTTTCATATTTTCAAAATCAATATCTCCGTCACAAAATCCGTGCTCGGCAAAGAAGCAGAGCATCGGCATTGTTGCTATGACACTGCATTCCGTTCCGTTGTCGCCCCAGATAGTCGCCATGGCTTCCTTTACGCCCTTGTTCTTACAGCCTTTCATCGCAGGACCTAAAGTTTTTATGGTTTTAATGTAACTCGGTCCGAAGCCCAACCATGTCCAGATTCCGCCCGCAAATACAGGCTCACCGAAAAGACGGTGTTTATCAATCATTTTTTCATAGCACTCGGGCTCATAATGATAATAATCCCAATACACAAGCGTAAGGTCTTCGGGTACTGTGTTTTTGACCTCATCGGTAATTTCAACATCCGCATAATAGTCATTATTTTTTTCATCAAGAACGCGTAAGAACATATCGCCCCACATCATAGGCTCAAGACCTTGTTCCCTGATAATTTCCATAACTCTGTCAAGATGCTCTTTGAGTATCTGTGCTTTGGGTACAAGTCCGTGAAGCTTGAGATAATTGCCTCGGCCTATCATCATCGCTTCGTCCATTCCGATATGTACGCGTTTTGAAGAAAACGGTTCGGTTGCCGCTTTGATTATCTGCGAAATAAACTCGTAGGTTCTTTCATCGCCTACTAAAAGTGTGTCCATATGATCCGAAAAATCCTTGTAGACTTTCCATTTCAAAACCGCCTGAAGATGCGCCAATGTCTGTATGCACGGAATCATCTCTATTCCGAAAAGCAAAGCATACTTATCAAGCTCTTTAAGCTCCTCTTTGGAATATCTCGACCTCATATAACCGAAATAGGGTTGCTCGGGTACTTCATAACTGTCTTCACAGTAAAGCATAAGCATATTGAGTCCCATAAGCGCCATTTTGCGTATAATCCAACGAAGTGTCGGAATGTTTATTACCGCATTACCTTGCGATACATCGAACATCGGTCCGTTGAGTGTGAACTTCACGGGCTCGGAAAATTCAAATGAAATTCTGCCCTCGCTTATCGCCTTCATAAGATGCGACAATGCCCTGAAAAAAGTAGATGTGCTGCAATAGTTTACAGTTGCAACATTATCTTTTAAACTGACATCAATTTTTGCTTCATCTGTCAGATGTGTTTCAAGGCGCAAATCACAAGCTTCTGCTTCGGAAAATTCCGCAACAAAATCGAGTTCAGTTGAAATCTCTTTTATTCCGTCAGCTAATGTGACTGCATCGCCGCATATATATATCTTCATATTTTTCCCCTTTAAGTTATTTCAATTCTACTATCGTAACTCCGCTTTCGCCTTCACCGAAGGTTCCTAAGCGGAAGCTTTTTACAAACGTTGAACCTCTGAGATACGACTGTACCGCAGACCTTAAAGCGCCCGTACCCTTGCCGTGAATTATTGTAAATTCATTAAGGCTTGTACGAAGTGACATATCAATAAATCTATCTACTTCTAAAATTGCTTCGTCAACTGTCATTCCTCTTAAATCAAGGCTTGACTTGACTGCCTGAGGAGTTGACTCTGTTCTTCTCATTGTGGGAGCAGCTTTATTCGCTGTCGGTTTCTGCGGTTTTTTGTCAAGAAGTCTTAGCTTTTCAACCTTTATTCGCATTTTGACAGCACCTGCCTGGACTTCGACATTATTGTTTTTGTCTGCAAGTTTTGTGACTTGCAAATTCTCTTTAATGCAATTCATGGCTTTTTTACTTTGTTCTACAAAGACAGCACCAGATGCACCTCTGCTTAATGCTTCAATACCGATACCACCACTGCCACTGAATAAATCCAGAAAAGTAGAGTCAGCAAGATATTCTGAAATCATATTAAATAAGGTCTCCTTGATACGGTCCGTAGTTGGTCTGGTATCAAAACCCTCTATTGTTTTTAATTGTATTCTTTTTGCACTTCCTGCAATCACACGCATGATATTTCTTCACTTCCCTGCATTT
>JAFRZS010000012.1 GCA_017442445.1 Clostridia bacterium | reverse complement strand
TACCGTCAAAGTTTACGTCTGCTGCAAACCACTTTGCGTTACCGAGTGTATCCTTTGTGAAGAAGCCGTTGATGATCATTGTTACGATAAAGCTGTCGTCACCGTCAACAACACCGCTACCGTCAACGTCACCGAAGATAATAACTTTATAATCTGTTGATGTACCGCCGATAGTCAAAGTTACATCTGTACCTGTACCGATTTGTGAGCCTTCGTAGGATACGAAATAACCGTCAGCTGATGCAAATACTTCATCAAACGAATCAAGGTTTTCTTTAAGTCCGTATATAAATTTCTGAGTATTGTCAATAAACGGATCGCCTTCGCGCCTGAGAGCCGACATAGCAGTTACAAGAGCATTTTTTGCGGTATTGATACTTGACTGTGTAGAAGTGGGATTACCGAGAACGAGAGCTGCCTGTTCGAGTGCTTTGAGGTATTTATTATAATCCTCTGAAGCATAATCCTCAGCGACATAAGCTTTACTTATAGCAGAGTTATATGTATCTCTCAATTCGTCCTTATCAACAGCAATAACTGATACATAGACATAATAGCTGTTGTAGTTGTGTCTCTTGCCGCGGCTTGTGTCCGTATAAGCGTGGAAGGTGAGAGAAGTTGTGCCGGTTGAATTTGATTCAATTTCATAGTCAATCTTATCACTGTAAACTTCACCGACACCGTAGTAAGAATTCTGATAGAGTACAGCTTCAGCATTTCCGTCTGTTCTTGTGAAATCAACTGCAACAGCATCGTCGCCGTCAATACTGAATTGCCAGAAGCCGACTCTGAGTGTAGGAACTTGAGAAAGGTTTGTTATACGGCTTGAGTCAACATAAACTGTACCGGTACCGCCTCCGAGGATATGTTCATCGGCAGCGTTTGATGAATGTTCTGTCTGATAGTAGTTAGCACCGCCGCCGCTTACAATTGAGAAGCAACTTGCAAAAAGACTGCCGTTTACATTATATGACGGAGGATCTGTTGTAAGGAAATCAAGATTGCAACGGAAAGCACCGCCTGAAACGGAGTTGAATCCTGTAGCCCATAAGAGACCTACATTTTCAACATCAGAAGAATATGTATGTATTTGTTCCATACCTGCTGAAACATTATTTGTTGACGGTCTGTAAACATAAGAGTAAGCATAAGCTTCCTTAGTTGAGCCGTCAGACACGGTATAAGATGCGGTCCATCTGATTAGTACACCTGAACCCGCACTTAGTCCCGATGAAAGAGTACCGGATGTTATAGTTCCAGTATAGGATTGACCTGATGTGGTAGCACCTGAAACATAGTTTGCTGAGTTTGTACCCTTTGCAGTTGTAACTGAATCAAGCCTGATTGTAACACTTGTTGCATCACCACAAGCAAAATAAATATTACCTTCAGTATCATGAGCATCAGCGGTAAGAAGACCGTTTGAAATGTTTGCTCTGTCAAGATAATACTGGAAGTTTGTTGTTGAGTTTACTGCAAGATAGATGGTTTCCGGAACATAGAAGGTTATATTTTTACCTGAAAGATTATCAGCGAAGGGGAGAGCAATCTTCTTCTGTGTACCCGCTGAAATATTTTCTGCAGTAACCGTGAAGGAGTCTGTTATATCCTTATAACCTGTGCAAGAAGCTGTGTATGTATAGTCACCTGCGTTAAGGATATATGTGTAATCGTTGTTTACGGGGAGAACAACATTACCGTCAGCATCTTTAACAACGATATTAGCGTTCTTAATATTTGTTGTGAACTGTGTTGTAGATGTTTTGTATGCTGATGAAGAGAGAAGGAACGGCTGAACATAAGTTACACCGCCGGGTCCGATGAAATAAATTCTGACATATCTGTTGATACTTGATTCGTATTTGTTAAGGTCGAAAGTAACTGTTCCGTCTGAACAATCAAGAGAATCAAGAACATTACCGTCAGCAACGATGAAGCCTGTGTGAGCCTCATCAATTTCAAAGCTTATCTGGTCAGAAGTTTCATCAACATCAACTCTTGTTACATAGGGGAAGTCGGCATCCCATTCAAAGCTGAATCCACTCATTTCGTCTCTTGATGCTTTAGCTGATGCAAAGAATGTGCCGTTTGTCATAGCTGTTCTGATGTTTGAAGCAGAGCTTGAAGGAGCTACAAAGAACTGAACGCCCTTACCAATCTGATCAAGTTCGTGAGCATCGTCTTCGCAGAAACCGAAGATGTTTCTGCCTTGAGGAGCTAAACGCATAAGAAGTTGGTCATAAAGGTATCTGTCGTTTTGAGTTCTACCGTCAGCCTTATTAACAAGCTCCATACCTACGCAAGATGAGTAGTCTAAGAAAATCTCAGCAAGGTCATAGATAAACTCGTTGTCATAAACTGTAACATCTTCGTCAGCACCACTCCACTCACCGATGTGGTTAAGATGAGTAAGACCGCCTGCATTGTGGCTCTTTTCAACAGCACTTGTGGGCCATGTTTCAGCCATACCCATGTAGCCGTCACCGACATCTGCAAAGTATGAGTTGATATGAACCTTTTTAAGACAAGCACCGTTAAGCTCATTACCGAGAGGGATGTCAACCATCTTCTGACCGTCTCTGCCTTCACCCTGTAACATAGCAGCGTGTCTTGCATTGGAAACGCCGCGAGCCTCACCGTGTGTTGCTAACTGATAAGCGAAGATTGCGTGTCTGCTTTTTGATACTGACCAGCCGTAGTTGACAGTACCGTGGTCAGTCATGGCGATAGCATCATAACCCTGAGCATAATAGCCTTCTACCATATCTGCAAAGTCAACACTACCGTCACTGATGTTTGAGTGAATGTGGGTTGCACTGCGATAGATTTCCCAGGAGTC
>JAFRZS010000118.1 GCA_017442445.1 Clostridia bacterium | reverse complement strand
AGCTAACGCTGATGAAATCTTCGGCTTTGCCTCAGATGAAATTAAATCCACCCATCCGCCGTCGAGGCGGATTTCACCCAACGAAGTTGGATTTCATCGCAGCAGGCGATTTCACCCACCCGCAAGGGTGGATTTAGTTGAAAAAAGCACCGACAAAGTCGATGCTTTTTTCTGGCGGAGACGGCGAGATTCGAACTCGCGGGGGATTGCTCCCTAACTGATTTCGAGTCAGCCCCGTTATGACCACTTCGATACGTCTCCGTATTCAATTTGCAAAAAATATTTTATCAAAGGATTTGCTTTTTGTCAATAAAAACTGTTCTCTTTTTCAAGAAAGTATGTTATAATTGCTTATCTTGTTTTAGGAGTGATCGTATGATTGCTATTGTTGACTACGGTGCAGGTAATTTGCTCAGTGTGAAAAAGGCTTTGGACTTTATCGGTGCTGAGTCTGTTATTACTGCATCTGCTAATGAAATAAAAAATGCTGACGGCGTTATTCTTCCCGGCGTCGGCTCTTTCGGAAATGCTATGGAGTCTATGCATGAGAGCGGTCTTGTTGAAGCTGTTCGCTCTGTGGCACAATCCGGCCGTCCGTTTTTGGGAATCTGTCTCGGTCTTCAGCTTTTATTTGAATCAAGTGAGGAATCTCCCGGTGTTGAGGGACTCGGTGTTTTAAAGGGTAAGATTTTAAAAATTCCGTCCGACAATTTAAAAGTTCCTCACATGGGTTGGAACTCTTTGAAATTCAAGAAATCCACTCCCCTTTTTGAAGGTATTTCCGACGGCGCTTATGTTTATTTTGTACATTCGTATTATCTTTCTGCAGAAAACATCTCAGATGTATCTTCTACAACCGAATACGGTGTAACCATTCACGCATCTGTTGCAAACGGTAATTTGTTTGCTACACAGTTCCACCCTGAAAAGAGCGGTGATGTCGGACTTCAGATGCTTAGAAATTTTGTTTCACTTTGCGGAGGTGATAACTGATGTACGCTAAAAGAATTATTCCCTGTCTTGACATTAAAGACGGCCGTGTTGTAAAAGGTGTAAGCTTTGTTAATCTCCACGACGCAGGTGACCCTGTTGAATGTGCGATTGCATACGATAAAACTAATGCCGATGAATTGGTTTTGCTTGATATCACAGCAACCCATGAAGGCAGAGGCACCATGATTGATATTGTAACACAGGTTGCTAATTCAATTTTCATTCCCTTCACTGTCGGCGGCGGCATTTCATCTGTTGATGATTTTTCGCAGCTTTTACGCGCAGGTGCGGATAAAATTTCCGTAAATTCCGCCGCAGTACGAAATCCCCGACTCATAAGCGATGCGGCGTATAAATTCGGAAGTCAGTGTGTTGTTTGCGCCATTGATGCAAAACGAAACGGTGACAGCTTTGAGGTTTATCTCAACGGCGGAAGACTCCCGACAGGTATTGATGCAGTTAAATGGGCTGTTGAAGCAGTTGAACGCGGTGCCGGTGAAATTCTGCTTACAAGTATGGACTGTGACGGTCAGAAAAAGGGTTATGACCTTGAACTTACACGCAGAGTTTCGGACAGCGTAAATGTTCCTGTTATCGCTTCGGGCGGTGCCGGTCAGATGTCACATTTCTATGATGCTTTCACTGAAGGCGGTGCTGATGCGGTTTTAGCCGCTTCCCTCTTCCACTTCAATGAAATTGCTATTCCAGATTTGAAAGATTACCTTGCCGATAACGGTATTTCTGTTCGAAGATAAAAATTTTCTATATAACACAAGCACCGAGCTTTCTCGGTGCTTGATTTTTATTTGTCTGTTACTGTAACAACATCTGTATAGAGTGTAACAAGTTCGCCTGTATCGGTATTGAGATATACCACGAAACCTCTTGCATAGAATGTCTTGCCTGCTGATGTCTTTACTGTCAACTGATACTGTCCGTCATTATCGGTATGTACTGTTCTGTAAAGTCTTATCAAGCTTGTATTGTTTGACTGTGTTTCAAATGTAAGAGTTTCGTTTGTTGAATAGTTTGATGACTGTGTGAGCAATAAGCCTGAACTTACAAATACATAATCATCAGGTATTTCTCTTGTTACCATAAATTCTGCTTTGTAGGTTGTGCCTGTTTCATCTTTTACTGCTGTTGTGAGTGTTACTGTTGCTTCTGCTTCTACTGTTGCAGTTGAGAATATTGCAGTCACTGTCATATCCTTGTATGCATAGAACTTGTATGTTGCGCTGTAACTTACAATATCCTTGCCGTTGAGCGACCAACCTGCAAATACTTTTCCTTCGGGAATATCTGTTTCTGCGATTGTTATTGTAACAGGTGAATTATATTTGTATGTCTGTTTTGTTTCTTTACCGTTTATATT
>JAFRZS010000117.1 GCA_017442445.1 Clostridia bacterium | reverse complement strand
CTGAATGAAAACGGACTACAAACTCATTGTAGTCCGTTTATTGATGTAGAACAGGTGACGGTCAGTATATAAAAAGCACCCCAAAAGTCAGAGACTTTTGGGGTGCTTGTCAGTATCAGAGCTTATTTCTTTTCAGGGAGTTTTCTTAAAATCTGTTTTGTTATCAGATTGTGTCCTTCAAGTGACGGATGAGCGTCCCAGCCGCCGTCTCTGAAATCAAGTCCGCCGTTAAGAGCTTCCATAAGATTGAGTCCCGCGATGTCAGGCTCAAGGTCTGTGACATCAACATAAGTACAATCATATTTAATTGCCCAGAGTCTTGTTAATAAGTTTAAAGTACCGGTTACAATATTGAATAATTTACCGACAGCAAACTTATCACCTTCGTTAATAGTGATGTTTGTAGCAGGGTTATACATACCTACAAGGAAAATATCTGCATCGGGATTAACTTTGCGTATTTCTTCGAGCATAACGGGATAATACTTTACAAACTGAACACAGCCGTCAAAGATAAGACTGAGGAATTTTACAAGAATCTTTGCTATGTCACCGTCAACCTCATTTGCATATTCAAGGGTAATTGATGCCGGATACCAAAAAACATCGTTGAAGCCTAATTCAATACCGATTAAATCAGAATTAGTAAGTGACTCTGTAACGTCTGCTCTCATTGTGTTATCTATGTCACCGTAGTCAATAGCGCCTGTAGGGTCTTCCTTTGTCATTACGGCGTCAATTTTTCTCTGGATTGAACTGCCCAGGAATTTTGAAGCAACTTCAAAGTCATAGCCTTCGGGTGCTTTGTCCATCATGTAAAGAAAATCAATAACGCGTACTGATGCACAGGTAAGAGGATGATAATTTGCGCTGCCGCGTTCAATGCCAACGGCTGTTGCTATCTGGTCGGGGAAGGACTGGTCGTTACGGTAAAAGTGATTATAAGTACCGTTCTCAACTACATTCTGAAGACCGAAGCCACTTGCAACACTGTCACCGATCATAGTGAATCTGCTGTACTGCTTGACATCGTCTTTAGTTGCTGCAAAAGAGGGTACCGCTAATGAGAATACCATAACAATTGCGAGTATCAATGATAATGCTTTTTTTAAGTTCTTTTTCATGTTGACTGTACCTCCTGAATTAATATTATATTTTCATTTTAGCACTTTATTATGTTTTTGCAATACAAAAATTTGAAAATAATCAAGATGTTGACAAAACATATAAATATATTTTTATATGTAATAAAAGAAAATATCGGAGATAAGTTTCAGGTAAAAAACGGCTTCCTTTACACAAGGAAGCCGTTTTGTTACAATATGAATTCATTGATACCTTTTTTGCAGGTTACAGTGAGAACGGTGCCGTCTGTTTCTGCGATGATATCGCCGTCTGTGTATGTCGCATAAAGCGGAATATCTGCCGCGCAATATTTTCTCCAGATGATTCCGTTACAGGTTCTGCCTAAGGATACCCCAAGCTTCGGATTTACGCAATCAAGCAGGGTTTTGCCCATTGAAGTATCGTTGCCGTGATGCGGTATCTTAAGAATTGTGCTTTTGAGTGCATCGCCATATTGTTCAACAAGTGATTCTTCTATATTTAGATGAATATCACCTGTGAACAAAGCTGAAAACTTGCCGTAGGAAAGACGGAATACAAGTGAGTAATTGTTAAGCAATTCACTCTGATAACTCTTATCAGCCTCGGGTTTTGCTTCGGGAGCATTTTTCGCAGGAGAAAATACATCAAACTTAACATCGTTAAAGCTTATTGACTCGCCCTGTCGCATTTCCTGAACAGGTATATTGAGTTTTTCTGCCGTATCAAGCAAAACAGGAGAAGCGGAAATACTGTCTTTTCCGTATCCCGAGAAAATAATATTTGATACCGGAATTGCTTCAGCGAGAGCCTCGAATCCGTTTATATGGTCTGAATGTAAATGAGATGCTATAAAATAATCAATCTTTTTTACACCCATATCAATGAGCTTTTTTGCAATATTCGGGCCTGAAACCTCGGTAGCCACATCAATTAAAATATCAGTTCCGTCAGGTAAAGCAATATAGGTAGCATCACCGTGAAAATTTTCAGAACCGCTTTTTCCGCCTACCCAGGGAACATTATTTAAAAATAAAATTTTTAGTTTTCTCATTTCCTTCACCTCAAAAGAATTATACCAATTGATATTGCTTATGTCAACCTGACAACACAAAGGGAATGGATCTCTTGTGTTACCTTGTGTGATTGTTTGTATTGATTTTTATTGTTTTTTGTGTTATATTTATAAAAAAGATTTTGGAGATGAGATTATGAGTAAATTAAAAGAGATCGATAGAAAAGCGGAAGAAAAAGGTAGCGCACTTGTTACTCTGTGGCAATTCGTAAAGTTTATTGTCGTAAGTCTTCTTGCTATGATTGTTCAGTTTGTGTTGCTTAACACGCTTCAGCTTATTCCTGCAATTAAAGAATTGTACACTCAGGAATTTAATTGGCTTTTCTTCGCATATCCGGTCGCAGTCGGCGGTCTCGGATATTTTATAGTAAGCAATACTGCAAATATTATTGCTCAGATTGTTGCCTTCTTTGTTAACAAAGAAAAGACCTTTAACTCTGATGCAAATGTTGCAGTTACTCTCCCGATTTACATAGTATTCACAATAGGTCTTATCATTTTTTCTGCGTGGCTCAATCCCACACTCAAGGATGTTTTTGTAGGAATGAATTTGAATGAAGCTCTGGCTAAAAATATTGCAACCATGATTTGCTCTGCACTTCAGTTCTTCCTTTATTTCCCTGTTGATAAACTTCTTATGCACAGTAAGAAAAAAGACTGAAATAACACAAATAGACGGTTAATGTGAAAGTGAAGTTTTGCACTAAAGTGCAAAATTAAGGGTAGATGCTTTCTATACCTATTGTAATGTGCTTCATTTTTGTCTAAATTGTATTTAAGGCGTGAATAAATATGAAAGAACAATTTTTAATGCGTAAAAAAGCAATAGGCGAGGAATTTTTGAAGGCTGATTTAACAAATGATTTGTATTCAAATATTGCTATTTTTAGGATCGTAAATGGTGTTGATGTTGACGAAGCCGAAAAAAATATATTATTCACTGCAACATGGTATGAGCATGAACACCCACTGGGTCGTGATCCGCGAGGAGAACCGGATATCGTATCAATATCACTGATTTCAGCATTACATCATTGCTATAATATAATATCTCAGGATTGTCGAGATGCTATTGATAATTTTTTTCTTAAAAAAGACTTCAGATCTATGCATCCGTCGGAAAATCATTATTTATTGTTCCGTGTCTCGCGTTTATTGGCAGCTGAATTTTATAATACTAACTTTTTTGAACAGTATGGACTTTCTGCATCTGAAATTATAGAAGAAGATACAAAATACATTGATGAATTTCTTATGTATCGAGCAAGAACCTCATGGGGAGAATTCGATTCGAGTATGTATGCGGGCGAAATTATGATGGTTCTTAATGTACTGTATTCATATACGCAAAATCAGCGTTTGAAAAAGAAAGCCGCAATGATGATGGATATAATTTTGTTAGATATGATTGTGGATTCAAAAAATGGATTGTATGGTGGTGCTCACGGTCGAATTTATCCGCCACAAGCATTAGACTCCACCGACAGTTCAATGTATCAATTTTATTGTTATTACTTCGGCAGAGAAGAAGATTTGCCGCAAAGAAGTTTATTTAAGACGAGTGTTTTGCTTTCTGATTATTATCCGTCAGATATTGTTTGCAAAGTAGTTAAAAATCGTAAATTTCCTTATGAAAACAGGGAAAGAAAGCATTTGCACTTACCTATAGCTTGGGGTCAAAAAATAAAGTATAATATGTTAGAGGCTGTAAAGGACTGCTCAATTGATAAATATACATATGTGTGCGATGATTATATTTTAGGCAGTGTGAATCATCAGGATAGTTACCCGGATGCAGTAGGAGACAATGCTTGGTATGCTCATCATGAACAACATGAGTGGGAATTGACTTTGAAAGGGAACGGAAAACAAAAGATTTTCTCTCATCACCCCGGTGATAGTAAAGAGCATAATCGTTGGACCGGCGATATACGTTGCAATTGCGGAACTCATTTTTGCACCAAAGATACAGCTTTTAGCTTGTATAATATTGTTAAAGAAAATAGTCTTCCGTATATCAATGCGTATATTCCTTTTGAGTTTTTTGATAAAAAATCTTTTGAACAAAACTATATATTTTTAAAATATGATAACCTTTATATTATGGTTTGGTTTGCTAAT
>JAFRZS010000116.1 GCA_017442445.1 Clostridia bacterium | reverse complement strand
TGGGAATTACGATAAGGCTGTCAACGTTTTCGTTGAGCTTTTCAATACCTTTTTCAGCCTGACGCAAACGGTTTTTACCTTCAAATTTGAAGGGTTTTGTAACAACACCGATTGTAAGGATACCCATTTCCTTAGCAATCTGAGCAACAACAGGAGCAGCACCTGTACCTGTTCCGCCGCCCATACCTGCTGTTACGAATACCATATCTGTGCCCTTGAGAGCATCTGCAAGGAGTTCACGGCTTTCTTCAGCAGCTTTTTCGCCGATTTCAGGCTTACCGCCTGCGCCCTGACCTCTTGTAATTTTTTCACCAATCTGGATTTTGTGTGTAGCCTGTGACTGAAGAAGAATCTGCTTGTCCGTATTTACAGAAATAAACTCAGCACCGAGTACGTTTGCACGAATCATTCTGTTAACAGCGTTTCCGCCGCCGCCACCTACACCGATTACTTTAATTTGAGTGGTAGCTTCAAATTCATTATCAATTTCAAATGCCATTTTAAATGTCCTCCCATATTTCAATTCATTGTATCATATACTATTAGACAAAATATATCATAACATATTCATTTTAAAAAAACAAGGATTTTTTGAAAATTTTTATTCCTCCGACGGACTGAAAACCGCTTCGCCGTAAACTCTTAAATCGAGCACACCTTTTTGATCAAAACTTATTTCATTTTCGTTTTCAAGAGATTTGATTGCAAGTTTTACTTTATTTTCAAAATTAGCTACAGAACCGAATTTCAAGGTTATTCTGTTCTGATAGCGAATGGTGATATTACTTTTGTTTTTAAGGTTGATTTCAGTAATATCGTTAAGTTTTTGCTCTTTAAATGTTTTTAAAACTGTTGCAAGTGTATCTGCTGTTTCTCTTTTTTCATCTTTAAAATCCGAGAAGTTCAATTCAAAGCTACCGGGTTCAGGATCTTTTAAAGCGACTCCGGGAATTATAAGTGTTTTGCCCTTTGTATCTTTCTTTTGTGAAATACTCAATATTTTTCCTTCATCACTTAAAAGAACGTATTTCTGACCGTGCTGAATTGCATATACAGCTGTTGCCGGTTTTACGGCAATAATAACTTTACCCGACAGTTTTCTTGTAATTTCAGCAATTTCTATCATAGGTAATGCTTCTTCTATTCTCTGCTCTGCCTTGTCAGCATTAAAAAGATATAATGCATCGCCTATTTCTAACTGTGATGCTGTTATAACTTGGTCTTTTGTATATGCAGTCTTACCCGAAATATCAAACTGAGTTACTTTAAACAAAACTGTAAGCGCAAGTATCGCTGAAAGTACAAGGGCAAAAAGTATTACTGCGCAGTATAATACTATTCTTCTTCTGCGCTTTACTGCAATCTGTTTTTCCATATGCTCACGGCGTAAATCATTCTTTGATTTTTCTGTGTGCGTCTTTTTATTTTCAGGCATTTTATATTTCCTTTCTGCTTATAACTGCACCGAGTCGGCGCAGGTTTTCTTCAAAATTTTCGCAACCTCTGTCTATATGATAAATATCGGATATCTTTGTTTCTCCCTCTGCGGCAAGTGCGGCTATAACTAAAGCGGCACCCCCTCGTAAGTCAGGAGCTTTTACATTTGCGCCTGAGAGTTTTTTTACTCCCTCAACTATTGCTACTCTGCCTTCAACCTTGATTTTTGCACCCATTACACAAAGCTCTGATACATGCTTGAATCTGCTTTCAAATATATTTTCTACAAAAACACTCGTTGAATTTGCAAGTGTACTCATCGCCATAACAGGTGCCTGTGCATCTGTCGGAAATCCCGGATACGGCATTGTCCTGACGGTAGATATCCCCGAAAGGCGCTCGGGTGATGAAATTGAAATTCTGCTGTCATCGTATCTTATCTTACAACCCGCAAGTTCAAATAACGGTATTACGGAAGATATGAGCGTTGCATCAGCATTATTAAGCTCAATTGAACCGCCTGTTATTGCCGCCGCAGACAAATATGTAGCTTCCATTATTCTGTCGGGAATTACTGTGTGTTCACACCCGCACAAATTTTTCTTACCTGTTATAACAACGGTACTTTCACCTGCGCCTTTTATTTCAGCACCGCAGGAATTAAGAAAATCTGCAAGGTCAATAATTTCAGGCTCTCTCGCGGCATTTGTAATCACCGTTGTACCCTTTGCAAGACTTGCGGCAATTATTATATTCTCAGTTGCACCTACACTCGGAAAAGACAGGTTTATGTTTTCTCCCTTGAGCCCTTTTTCGCATTTGCAGATAAGCTTTCCGTGTTCTTCGGTAATTTCCGCACCCATTTTCCTGAGTGCATATAAATGCAGATCAATAGGTCTCACACCTATCTCACAACCGCCCGGAGTATAAAGCTCAGCTTCATTACACCTTGCAAGTATCGGGGCTAAAAATATTATTGAAGAACGCATTTCGTGCATAAGAATTTCGGGTATATCTGATTTAGACATACC
>JAFRZS010000115.1 GCA_017442445.1 Clostridia bacterium | reverse complement strand
TCGGTGATGTCGGTGTTGTAACAGCACAGGAAATAATTGAAAGATTGAGAGAAAGAGTGAAGAAGAATTCAATCAAGGACCCCATGGAAGTCAAGGGAGAACTCCGCTCAATTATTGCAGACTTGCTCACAGGCGGAGAAGAATTGACACTCAACACAAAGCCGTCAATTATTCTTGTAATCGGAGTAAACGGAGTAGGTAAAACTACAACAATCGGAAAACTTGCATCAAAATTCAAAGCAGAAGGAAAAAAAGTTATTCTCGGTGCGGCGGATACTTTCCGTGCGGCAGCTGCTGAACAGCTTACAATATGGGCGGAGCGTTCAGGCGCAGACATAGTAAAGCACAAAGAAGGTGCAGATCCCGCGGCGGTAGTATTTGATACAATCTCCGCAGGTAAGGCAAGAGGAGCAGATGTCATAATCTGCGATACAGCAGGCAGACTCCACAACAAAAAGAATCTTATGGACGAACTTGCAAAGATTTACAAGATAATAAACAGAGAACTTCCCGATGCAGACAGAGAAGTTTTATTGGTACTTGACGCAACAACAGGACAGAATGCTATCAGTCAGGCAAGAGAATTTAAAAATGTTGCAGAAATCACAGGTATCATTCTCACAAAGCTTGACGGAACAGCAAAGGGCGGTGTAGTTCTTGCTGTCAAGAACGATGTTGATGTACCCGTAAAATTTGTCGGTGTAGGTGAAGGTATAGACGATCTTCAGCCGTTCTCACCCGAAGCATTTGCAGAAGGACTTTTTGAAGACGAAACAGGAGAAGAAGACGATGAAATTTCTGATAGCAACTCATAATATGAAAAAAAGAGAGGAACTCCAGAGAATACTGGAACCTCTTAACATAACTGTTCTTACAGCAGAGGAAGCAGATATTGACCTTCGTGATATTGAAGAAACAGGCACAACCTTTGAAGAAAATGCAATTTTAAAAGCAGAAGGAGGCCGTGATGACAGCGGACTTCCGTGCATAGCTGATGACAGCGGACTTGAGGTTGATTTCTTAAATGGTGAACCCGGAGTATATTCTGCAAGATATGCAGGAGAACACGGAAACGATGCCAAGAACATTGAAAAGCTTCTTGAAAATTTAAAAGATGTACCTCTTGAAAAAAGAACAGCACGATTTGTCTGTGCGGCTTGTTGTTCATTCCCCGATGGAGAAAATATTGTAGTCAGAGGCACTTGCGAAGGGGTAATCGGATTTGAACCCAAAGGTACAAACGGTTTTGGCTATGACCCTGTATTCTTTGTGGGCGACAGAAGCTTCGGCGAGTTCTCGGCAGCAGAAAAAGACCCCCTCAGCCACAGAGGAAAAGCCCTGAAACTGTTGCTTGAAAAATTAGAAGACAAGTTAAAATAATTTACAAAAATTGTTAATTATTACAATTATGTTGACACAACAAGAAAATAATGGTATAATCAACTAGTGAGTTGAATTTCACACAAAATTGAGTAAAAGACTCGTTCCTGTCTTTACTAAACCGAGGCATTGAAGAATCCCCATTCTTCGATGCCTCGGGGATTTTTTACCCAAAACCGTTTTTGAAAAAAGACAGCTCCCTTTACACAAGGGAGCTGAAATTTTAGTTAATCTTTCGTGCGTAGCTTCGGCTACGCATTTTTATATTACAGAATTTATGTAATTCAGAACTCTTTTTTTATCTCCTGACCAGAGGGGTGAGAGGAGGTCTTTTTTTGCGCCGTCACCTGTGAGTCGGTGAATGATAATATCTTCGGGCAAAACGTCAAGACATTTTTTTAAAAGCTCTGCGTATTTTTCAAGAGTGAGGGTTTCAAATTTTCCTTGCCTGTAATCCTCTGCAAGTCTTGTGTTTTTCAAGACATAAAGAAGGTGAAGCTTTATTCCGTCACAGCCTGTTTGTCCTATTGCTTTTGCTGTTTCTGTTATCATTTCGTCGGTTTCATCAGGCAGACCTATTATCATGTGTGTGACTGTTTCAAGATTTTTTTCTTTAAGTCTTTTTACTGCATCATACCATACCTGAGTTTTGTATCCTCTGTTTATATATTCAGCAGTTTTATCGTGAATTGTCTGAAGTCCCAATTCAACAGACACAGGCTTAATTTTATTTATTTCTGACAGAAGCGCAATAACATCGTCATCTAAACAGTCAGGTCGGGTGGCAATAGCAAGTCCGACTATATAATCAGGTTTTATCGCTTCGTAATAAATTTTTTCAAGATAATCTATCGGTGCATATGTATTTGTAAAAGGCTGAAAGTATGCGATATATTTTCCGTCCTTATTTTTGTCCTGTACTCTCAATTTCGCATTTTCAAGCTGTGTAATAATATCACCGTTTGCTTTTTCCGCAAAATCACCACTGCCCGACAAGGAGCAGTATATACAACCGCCTTCACCGAGCTTTCCGTCGCGGTTGGGACAGGTCATGCCGCCGTCAATTGACAGCTTGTAAACCTTGCAACCGTATTTTTCTTTGTAGTGTTGTGATAATGTTTTCTGTTTCATGGGTATAGTTTATCACAGATAAAAAGTTTTTACAAGAAAATTGGAAAATAGTGTTGACAGGATAAGTTAGTTGTGGTAAACTTTTAACGGTTAGAGGTCTTTAACTAACTATTTATATCGTAAGCGAGGTACAGAATGAAAACTCTCAAAGATGTAAAAATCGGTGCAACTGTCAAGGTGGTAAAGCTGCACGGAGAGGGTGCTATAAAACGCAGAATTATGGATATGGGTATCACAAAAAATACCGAAATTTATGTCCGTAAGGTAGCGCCGCTTGGTGACCCGATTGAAATTTATATCAGGGGATATGAATTGACCTTGAGAAAAGCAGATGCCGAAATGATTGAGGTAATCTGATTAATTTTTTTGGTTTAATGTTAGCGTAGGCTAACAAAGGAGGAAGAAATGCAGAACAAAATCCGCGTTGCACTTGCCGGTAACCCCAATTGCGGTAAAACGACACTGTTTAATGCTCTGACAGGTAATAATCAGTATGTCGGTAACTGGCCGGGTGTAACGGTTGAGAAAAAAGAAGGTAAACTTAAAAAAGACAGTAATGTTATCGTGGTTGACCTTCCGGGAATTTATTCACTTTCACCGTACACACTTGAAGAGGTTGTTGCGAGAAATTATCTCATCGGTGAAAGACCTGATGTTATTTTAAATCTTGTTGACGGCACTAATATTGAAAGAAATTTATACCTCACTACACAGCTTTGTGAAATAGGTATTCCTGTAGTAATTGCAGTTAATATGATTGACCTTGTTAAAAAGCGCGGGGATAAAATAAATCTTGAAGGACTTTCAAAGAAAATCGGATGTCCCGTAGTAGAGATTTCAGCATTGAAGCTTACAGGTATTCAGGAAGCGGCGGATGCGGCAATAGAAGCTGCAAAGAAAAAGAATATAATTACCGAGCATTATTTCTCAGGCGAGGTCGAGCACGTTTTAGCGCATATTGAAGAAGCGGCTATTCATGATTTTCCGCCCGAGCAACAGCGTTGGTACGCGATAAAGATTTTTGAACGCGACAAAAAAGTAATTGAGCAGTTAAAACTCGACCAAAACATTATTGAACATATTGAAACAGATATTGTCGGAGTTGAAAAGAAGTTTGATGATGACTCCGAAAGCATTATCACAAACGAAAGATATGATTATGTTGCAGCAGTGCTTAAAGATAACTATAAAAAGAAAAATAAGGGCAAGATGACCACGTCGGATAAGATTGACAGAATACTTACAAACAGGGTACTTGCACTTCCGATATTTGCACTTATTATGTTCGGAGTTTATGCAATTTCAATCGGAACTGTCGGCAGTTGGACAGTTGATTTTATGAACGAAACTCTGTTCGGAGAATGGATTGTTCCGTGGGTTACACAGACACTCACAGGCTGGGGCGTAATGCCGTGGCTTACAAGTCTTATTTCTGACGGCATCATCGGCGGTGTCGGTGCAGTTTTAGGCTTTGTGCCTCAGATGTTTATACTTTTCTTCCTGCTTTCAATTCTTGAAGATGTCGGATATATGTCAAGGGTTGCATTTATCATGGATAAAATTTTCCGCAAGTTCGGAATGTCGGGCAAAAGCTTCATTCCCATGCTTGTAGCATCAGGTTGCGGAGTTCCCGGGATTATGGCATCAAGGACTATTGAACAGGATCGTGACCGCAAAATGACAATAATGACGACGGGCTTCATACCCTGCGGTGCAAAAATGCCGATAATAGGACTTATCGCATCGGCACTTTTCGGAAACAGTGCTTTGATAGCAACTGTGGCTTATTTTATAGGAATTGCGGCAGTAATAATCTCAGCAACACTTTTAAAGAAAACAAAGCTCTTTGCAGGTGACCCTGCACCGTTTGTTATGGAATTACCCGAATATCATATTCCGTCACCGACAAATATTTTAAGAGCAACCTGGGAACGCGGTTGGGGATTCATCAAAAAAGCGGGAACAGTTATTTTGGCAGCAAGTGTTATCATCTGGATACTCAACAGTATTTCATTTGACGGCGGTTTCCATTACATAGGAGACGGCGCAGACGGTCGTTCTGTTCTTCAGGTTTTAGGCTCTGCGATTGACTTTATATTTGCTCCTCTCGGCTTCGGTAAATGGGAAGCGGTTGTTGCAACACTTTTGGGTCTTCTTGCAAAAGAAGAAGTTGTCGGTGTATTCGGCACACTTGCTGAAATGGCAGGTCTGTCAACTGATGAAATGGTATTCGCATTTTTTGACGGCAGTAAACTGGCAGCATTCTCATTCATGATGTTCAATCTTCTTTGCGCTCCGTGTTTTGCGGCTATGGGTGCAATCAAAAGAGAAATGAATAACGCAAAATGGACTGCGGCAGCTATAGGCTACATGTGTGCATTTGCTTATGCAGTATGTCTTATTGTCTATCAGATAGGTAATGCAATCATGGGTAATATAAATATTATCGGATTGATTTCAGCGCTTATCGTTCTTGCAGGACTCTTGTATCTTGTTTTCAGAAAAAACAAGTATGAAAAAATTGGCTAAAATCGGCTGTAGCACAATTTTTTGCGAGGGGCAGTATCTCATACAGCCGCCTCGCTTCAAAACCGCACTACAACCAATTTTATCTCAATTTTTAAATGAAATAAATAAAAAACATCTATCATGAAAGCAAAATAAATGCAGAATGACGGGAGGGCTTCGTCCTCACCCACAATTATAATATCTATATTTAACACTCAAATGTAGGGGCGACCATTGGTCGTCCGACTTCAGACACAGTCTGACCTTAACGTATAGGAGAAAAATATGGTTCCGACAATTATTATATCAACGGTAATTGCAGTTGTTGTTATTGCGATTATTGTAAAAGGAATTAAAAACAAAAAAGAAGGCAAACACTCCTGCTCAGGCTCATGCGGCGGGTGTGCTATGCAAGGTAATTGCCACAAGAAATGATTATATCTGACCTGATTTTTCGGGTCAGATTTTTGCCTTATTGTATTGTTTTTTAATCCTGTGATACAACAAACCTTGAAAGGTGCGGTGAAAATGAGAAAATTTGACATAACATATTTTTTTGGGCCAACTGCGGAATATGTTGTAACGGATAAATGCGTTGCAGACATTAAAGATAGCGGAATTACTCTGACGCAATTGTGTTGTGATACCGAAACAAATAAAAAAGCACTTGAAGTTATGAAAAAATACGGTCTTCGTGCTGATGTGTGCGACCCGAGAATCAGTAAAATTTTTCTGGAAAAAGATTTTGAAAATGCAGATGAAGCGGTAAAATCGGTAGTCGAGGATTACAAGGATTTTGACAATATTGAGGGGTGGCACATTACCGATGAACCGTCATCCGATGAATTCCCTATTTTAAAGGCGATAGTTGATGCGTTCAGACGTTATTCACCCGAAAAGGAAACAGATATCAATTTGTTTCCGATGTATGCGAAGCTCGGAAATGAGCTTGCGGATACGAGTTATACGGCACATCTTGAGCATTTTGCAGAGATAGTAAATCCTCACCACATAAGCTATGATCATTATCACTTCTTTGGCAGAGCAAACACACCCGAAGAAGCGGAAGATGTAAGCGAGCGGGAAAGACTTATTTTTGAAGCGGCAAAAAAATATGAAGGCAGATCAGGATTTTTTGAAAATGCGGAAGAAATCCGTCGGGTCGGACTCAAATATGATATTCCGCAGATGCTCATTGTTCTTCTTGTTGAACATGGAGATTACAGAAATCTGACGTTCGGTGAATTGAGCTGGGAAGTAAATATGTCTCTGGCATACGGTTTCAGAAGAATATCGTATTTTACATATTGGTTGCCTTCAGGAGAGGAACACAGAGCAGCACGTTGGCGTTGGGACAATTCAATGTGTGATGCAGAGGGTAATAAATTCCGGCACTATTATGATGTTCAAAAGATAAACAGAACAATAGCGCCCGTAGGTGAGATTCTGTTTGATAAAAAATCCCTTGAGGTTTTCCATATCGGAGAATTGGAAACCGGTACAAGAGCCTTTGAATCTTTCGGCGGAATAAATAAAATTGACGGAAATAATGCGGTAATAGGCTTTTTTGAGGACGGACTTATTTATCTTGTTAACAGAGATTTTACAAACGAAAATACTTTTACAGTTCATACAGACAAAAAGTTGTCTGCTTATAAAGACGGAAGCTTTGAGTCAGTCGGCAATGACTATATAGTAAATCTCAAAGCGGGAGAGGCTGTTTTATTAAAGATTGATTAAAGTAAAAACTACGCACCGTTGCGGCGCACTTCTTTTGAAGTGTGCCGCTTTTTAATTCAGGAGAATTAAAAAATGCCCAAGCGTCTGTTGACACTTGGGCAAACGGTGCGGTGATTATTCTTCAGTTGTTTCTTCAATTTCTTCTTCGTTACCTGTGCCGTCATCTTCGGGAAGCTCATCTGTTTCTGAATCTTCCTCTGTCGGTGCAGTTGTGATTGTAACAAGCTTTTCGCCTTCTGTTACTCTCATTACACGAACACCCTTTGACGGTCTTGCGAAGGTGCTGATTGAAGCGGCTGAAATACGGATAATAATTCCGTCAGAAGCGATCAAGATTATATCCTCGTCTTCATCAATAACTCTTATTGCGGCAACATCGCCGTATTTTGCAACGCGGTAGTTGAGAAGTCCTTTACCGCCTCTTGACTGGATTCTGTAATCGGAGGGTTCGCTCTTTCTTCCGTAGCCTGTTTCGGATACTGTAAGAATTCTTGCACCATCGCGGATAACATCCATACCGATAACTTCATCGCCGTCATTGAGTGCGATTGATTTAACACCTCTTGCAGTTCTGCCGATAGCTCTTGCATCGTTCTCATTGAAGCGGATAGCCATACCCTTCTTTGTAGCGACGATTAAATCGTCATCACCTGAAGTAATACGTACCCATGCAAGTTCATCGCCTTCATCAAGATTGATAGCGATAAGTCCGTTCTTGCGGACATTTTTATATTCAGAGAGTTTAGTTCTCTTGATGATACCTGCTCTTGTTACCATGCAAAGGAAAAGGTCTTCGTCAACCTGAGGTACCTGAATCATAGCTGAAATCTTTTCATCAGCTTCAAGCGGGAGAAGGTTTACAACATTCATACCCTTACTTGTTCTGCTGCCTTCGGGAATTTCATAGCCTTTAAGACGGTATGTTTTACCGGTTGTTGTAAAGAACATTACATAGTCATGAGTGGAACACGTGAACATTGTCTGTGCAACATCCTCTTCACGTCTTGTCATACCCTTGACACCCTTACCGCCACGGTTCTGAGTCTGATAAACGTCAACAGGCTGACGTTTGATATAACCCATTGATGTGAGAGTAAATACACAGGTTTCTTCAGGAATAAGGTCTTCAATATCAACCTCACCTGTAACATTTTCAATGCTTGTACGGCGTTCGTCACCGAATTTATTTTTAATTACTGTAAGCTCTGTTTTGATAATTTCAAACACTCTTGCAGGAGTTGCAAGGATATCAAGGAAATCAGCAATCTTTAATTTGAGAGCTTCCAATTCTTCTTCAATTTTTTCTCTTTCAAGACCTGTCAACTGACCGAGGCGCATCTGAACGATTGCCTGAGCCTGAACATCTGAAAGTCCGAAACGTTCAATAAGTCTTGCTTTACCTGTCGGCTGGTCGGGAGAAGAACGGAGAATTGCGATAACCTCGTCAATGAAATCAAGCGCAATCTTCAAGCCTTCTAAAATATGAGCTCTTTCCTGAGCTTTCTTGAGGTCAAACTGAGTGCGTCTTTCAATAACATCGCGCTGATGGTCAATATAATGCTCCAATATCTGCTTGAGTGTAAGGATTTTCGGAACACCGTCAACGAGTGCCAATAAAATTGCACCGAAGGTTATCTGCATCTGTGTGAAGGAATAAAGCTGATTAAGAATAACCTGCGGATTTGCATCACGCTTGAGGTCAATAACAACCTTAAGGCCTTCTCTTGAAGAATAGTCATTGATATCTGAAATGCCTTCAATTCTCTTATCTTTAACAAGGTCTGCAATACTTTCAATAAGACGAGCCTTGTTGACCTGATAGGGAAGCTCCGTTACCATAATTGAGAAACGGCCGTTTTTACCTTCAACGATTTCAGCTTTTGCTCTGAGTGTGATTTTACCTCTGCCTGTAGCATATGCGGCACGGATACCTGAACGGCCCATGATAGTACCGGCAGTCGGGAAATCGGGACCCTTGATGAACTGCATGATATCTTCAAGCTCAGCTTCGGGGTTATCTATAACACAGCAAACTGCATCAACAACCTCTGTAAGATTGTGAGGCGGAATATTTGTAGCCATACCAACAGCGATACCTGAAGAACCGTTCACCAAAAGGTTGGGGTATTTTGAGGGGAGAACGGTGGGTTCTTTAAGACGGTCATCGTAGTTGGGTGCAAAATCAACGGTTTCCTTATCTATATCCGACAACATTTCCATTGAGATTTTGCTCATTTTTGACTCTGTATAACGGTAAGCAGCCGGAGGGTCACCGTCAACGGAACCGAAGTTACCGTGACCGTCAACGAGCATATATCTCATTGAGAAATCCTGAGCAAGACGAACCATAGCATCATAAACCGATGCGTCACCGTGAGGATGATATCTACCCAGAACGGCACCGACGGTATCGGCGCACTTACGGTAAGCTTTTTCGGGATAAAGGTTGTTCTCAAACATTGTATAAAGAATACGCCTGTGAACAGGTTTCAAGCCGTCACGGACATCGGGAAGCGCACGCGCTGTGATAACAGACATCGAATAGTCAAGGAATGACTTGCGCATCTCGTTGTTAATATCAACGTTTATGAGTTTCTGATTTTCAAAATTCATAGGACACCAACTTCCTAAATTTATATATATTATATATTTAACTATAGAGTATTACATATAATTATACGATATTTTCAGAAAAAATGCAAGTGAAAATCTATAATAAAAACACTTGAAAAAAATGGTGCGGTGTTGTATAATAATAAAATCAACAATTTTTTGCGAAAGGAGAATTTTAATGGCAACGCAGAAGTTTATGGAGCGTACCTTGGGTGAACAGATTGCATTGATGGCAGAAAAATATCCTGATGATGTCATGAT
Source organism: Clostridia bacterium (assembly GCA_017442445.1). Taxonomy (GTDB): domain Bacteria; phylum Bacillota; class Clostridia; order Oscillospirales; family Acutalibacteraceae; genus RGIG2945. Next base: position 4,016 of record JAFRZS010000115.1, on the reverse strand, counting down.
CAATTACACCGACAGGGACTACAAGAGAACTTGGAAAGAGTTCAACGAAGAATGTGAAATTATAGCAAGAGGGTTCATGTCGCTCGGATTGAAAAAAGGAAGTCATATTTCTATTTGGGCAACGAATGTTCCTGCGTGGCTACTAACTTTCTTCGGTTCGGCAAAAATGGGCGGTGTACTTGTTACCGTCAACACAAGCTATAAGATTTTTGAATTGGAATATCAGCTTCGTCAGTCAGATGCAGATGCAATAGTTATGATTGACGGCTACAAAGGTACAAGCTACATAGATATCGTAAACGAGCTTATTCCCGAGCTTAAAGATTCTGAGCCGGGCAATCTTTGCAGCGATAAATTCCCCAGACTTAAATCAATCATCTATGCAGGTGAGGGTGAATGTCCTAAGGGAATGGTTAAGTTTGATGACCTTTATACTTTAGCAGAGAATACTCCTGTTTCGGAATTTGAAGCAGTGAGGGATTCATGTGACTGCAAGGAAGTAGTAAATATTCAGTACACATCGGGAACAACAGGCTTCCCGAAGGGTGTTATGCTTACACACTATAACATTTTAAATAATGGTCAGACTATCGGCGACAGTATGAATTTTACTCATGCTGATAAGCTTTGTATTACAGTGCCGTTTTTCCATTGTTTCGGAATGGTTCTTGCTTTGATGTCCTGTATCACTCACGGAACAGGCTTTGTTCCGATTGATATGTACAAACCTCAGAAGGTTATGGATGCACTTGTAAATGAAAAGTGTACGGCTGTTCACGGTGTTCCTACAATGTTTATCGGAATGCTTGAACATCCTGATTTTGATAAATACGATTTCTCTAATATGAGAACCGGTATCATGGCAGGCTCTCCTTGTCCGGTCAAGGCGATGGAAGATGTTATCGAAAAAATGCATATGAGTGAAATTGTTATCGTTTTCGGTCAGACAGAAGCGTCACCCGGTTGCACAATGACAAGAACAACGGATTCCATTGAGCGCCGTTGTACAACAGTCGGACGTGCATTCCCCGGTGTTGAATGCAAGGTAATTGATCCCGAAACAGGCAAGGAAGTTCCCGACGGTGAAATCGGCGAGTTCTGTGCAAGAGGCTATAACATAATGAAGGGTTATTATAAAATGCCCGAAGCAACTGCACAGGCTATTGACGAGGACGGCTGGCTTCATTCAGGTGACCTCGTTATGCGTGACAGCGAAGGCTATTTCAAGGTAACAGGCAGACTTAAAGATATGATTATCCGCGGCGGTGAAAATATTTATCCCAAGGAGCTTGAAGAATGTCTTTATCATCATCCGCAGGTCAAGGATGTACAGGTTATCGGCGTACCCAGTAAAAAATACGGTGAAGAGGTTTGCGCCTGTGTTATCCTTAAGGACGGCGAAACAGCAACAGAAGAAGATATCAAGGAATACTACAAAAACAATGTTGCATTCTTCAAAATTCCCAAGTACATCTGGTTCATGGATGAATTCCCGATGAATGCGGCAGGTAAGATTAAGAAATTTGAGCTCAGAGATATGGCGGTTGAGCAGTTCTCACTCCAGACAGATAATTCTATCGAGACTGCATAATTGATTATCCGTGTAAATTTCGTCAGAAAGGGAGATTTTGTATGAAACTATCTTTTTCAACACTCGGTTGTCCGAGCTGGAGTTTTAATGATATACTTTCAACCGCAAAGGATTTAGGCTTTGACGGTATTGAAATCAGAGGTATCGGAAGCATAATGTATGCTCCGAGAATTGAAAGCTTTTCAAAAGATAATTGTGAAGCTTTAAAAGAAAAGCTTGCAAAAAGAAATATTGAAATCCCGATATTCAGTTCAGGTGCGGCACTTGCAGACAAAGAAAAGGCTGCGGCTTCATTCGTCGAAGCTTGTGATTACATAAACTGTGCGGCAAGAATGGGCGTTAAGTTTGTTCGTATCATGGGTACTGACAGACCTGAAATCACAGACGGTGATTTTGATTTGTGTGCAAAGCTTTACACTCTCATTTGCGAGTATGGTAAGGTTATGGGTGTTACACCCCTGATTGAAACTAACGGTAAGCTTTCAAGCTCAGATGAAATTCTGAAGCTTCTTGAAAACACAGCTTCCGATAATGTAGGTGTTCTTTGGGATTTACACCATACCGTAAGATACGGCAACGAAACTCCCGAAGAAACCGTCAGAAAATTAGGCGATAAAATCAAACATGTTCACCTCAAGGATTCTGTTATGACAGACGGCAAGGTGGTTTATAAAATGACAGGCTACGGTGACATTCCGCTTAAAGAGGCAGTCAGCGAACTTTCAAAAGCAGGTTACGAAGGTTATGTTTCTCTTGAATGGGTAAAAAGATGGCAGCCTGATTTACAGGAGCCGGGCATAATCTTTGAAAGCTTTGCAAGTTATGTGAAGGATTTGTTCAGAAAATTGTAAATTTTATACTTATTTTAATAAAAGACTTGACAACTGTCATGTAAAGGTATAAAATTGTCTTGATCGTAGTGTAGTGTCACTATAACAAGAAATAAAACATTTCGGAGGAAGAAATTATGAAAGCTTTAAAGAAGACAATAGCAGTCATTCTGGCAGTCATAATGATACTTTCAGTAACACCCCTTTCATTCGCAGCAGTTGATACATCAGTTATTGCGAAGGGCGATGTTGTTACATTCGGTATCTATGAGTCAGACGGTAATGCTGAAACACAGGACGCACTTGAATGGATTGTTGTCGGTAAAGACGGCGATGCACTCAAGCTTATCACAAAGTACATCATCAACACAAACACATCACTTGCAACAGTACAGAGAAATCCCGGTACATGGGGTTCATACAGCAAGGCTTATGTTGAGCTTATTCCTGCTTTCCTTAAATCAGCTTTGACTGATAAAGAAAAGGCAGCTATTATTCCCGTAAACAATAACGCAGTTGATCAGAGCGGCACATATCTCGGTGACGATTTGATTTATCTTCCCTCAATCGCAGATGCTACAGAGCTTTTTGCAACAAATGCTGAAAGAATTTCTTCAAACACAGCAACAGCTGCAAAGACAACAAATGCTACTCCTGCAGGAGAAGGTGCAAATTATCTCCTCAGAGATGATGCTTTCAAAGCAAGTGCAAGAGACTACTATGTAAATATGGTTGACGCAGAAGGTAATGTTCGTATAGCTTCATCTGACGACAAGACAATTTCTGCATCAAAGTCACAGACAGTTGGTATTCGTCTTATGACAAATGTTGACGCTTCAAAGCTTTTCACAACAGGTAAAGACGAAGCTACAGGTGTTACACCGTTACTTGGTACACTCGGCACACATAAGGTTGTATGGCAGTGTAAGTGCATTGACGCAGAAGGCAACGAAACAATTCACACATTCCAGTTCTACGATGCAAAAAACAACCTCGTAGGTTATCAGCTTGTTGACCACGGTGATGCAGCAATTCCTCCCGAGGAAAATGATATCATCGCTCACAGAGCTAACAATCATCAGGGTTACGATTTCGTTGGTTGGGATCAGGAATATAACGAAGTAACAGAAGATATGACAATCACAGCTGTTTACGAAGAGATTCCCAAAGTAGGTATTATTGAACAGATCTTCAACTGGATCAGATCATTGTTCGTATTGCTTCTCAGCCTTATCGAAGTACACGTTCTTCCCGTTGTTAACGAATGGCTTGAAGCTAACTTAGGCTTCCAGATCAAGTGGTAATCTAAAACGAATTTACAAAGCCTCTCAGTTTGACTGAGAGGCTTATTTTTTGCTTTTTAATACCCAAAACAGAGATAAACTTTGCAGTGATATATCGGCAGAGTCGATGTTGTTTAATGCAGAATGCAGAATGAAGGGTGGGCATTGTCCACGCCCATTATAACAAGGTAAAACATATCATAAAATCAAATTTCGCAGGGAAAGTGTTTTGATTCTTGCATAATTTCAGGAGTGAAAAACACTCCTCTACGAAGTTAAAATCAGTTATCTGCAGAAGATTTCATAACTGTT
>JAFRZS010000114.1 GCA_017442445.1 Clostridia bacterium | reverse complement strand
TAAAACCGACACGCCGAAATGCGAGTGGGGGATAAACGGAGAAAACTGTACTAAAACCCTCAAAGCTCAAGCAAGTCGCATCAATGTAGAAAGAAGAAGCATTCTTTTCAGAAAAGATATAAAACTGACTAAAGAAATCCGTAAGGCTACTGCTTTTGTATGTGGTTTAGGTTACTATGACTTTTTCCTCAACGGTAAAAAAGTCGGTGACTATATTCTTGCTCCTGTTGAAACAAACTACCTTAAACGTGTGTTATATGATGAGTTTGATGTGACTCAAATGCTTATAAATGGCACTAACACTATAGGTGTTGAGCTTGGCAACGGCAGATACAGTACTCAGAAAAGATATTGGAGCTGGCGTGCCGCTTGGTATGGTGATCCGTGCCTTGCTCTTAAATTGATGATTGCTTATGAAGACGGTACGGAAGAAATTTATTCAACCGAAAGTTCCTGGAAATGTTCTTACGGTGCAGTTACATTTAATTGCTTCTATGACGGTGAACATTATGATGCAAACCTTGAACAAAAATCTTGGAATGAAAATTCATTTGATGACAGAACATGGGATAATGCTCTGGAAGTATCTGCGCCTGAAGGTGCACTTGAAAAAAATTCATTCTTTCACATAAAGAAAAACAGAATAATAAAACCCGTAAAAATCAGTGAAAAACTGCTCGGTAAATATGTATATGACTTCGGAGAAAATATTTCAGGTTGGGCAAAAATTACCGTAAAGGGCAAACAGGGTGAGAAAATAAGAATACGATATGCAGAAAAGCTTGTAAATAATACACTTGATACATATTCAAACGGTAATGCGGAAAATATTGATTACTATATTCTGAATTCAGACGAAATTCAGGAATATGAGCCAAGATTTACCCTGCACGGTTTTTCTGCAATTGAAATCACAATAGATGGCTGTAATGCAGAAATACTCGATGTTGAAGCATACCATGTCCATGCAGATATTGAACAGAGCGGTAATTTTACTTGTGATAATGAAGATATTAACAGACTCCACGATGTTATTCTTCGCACACAAAAGTCTGCGCTCATGTGTTATCCGATAGACTGTCCTCAGAGAGACGAAAGACTTGGCTGGTTGGGTGATGCACACTTGACAGACCTTACTTGTATGTATAATTTTGATATGTATAATTTCTATGATAAGTGGCTTGAAGATATCAGGTTATCGACTCATAGCGAAACAGGTGCAATTTCGCACATAGCACCCTGGCACAGCTTCTTCCATGCAGTTGACTGGAGCGCAGGTTATGCAATAATTCTTTGGGATTGGTATCTTTTCTACCGTGATAAAAATATACTTGCTAAGCACTGTGATACCTTAATAAGATATGTTGAGTTCCTGAAAGAACAAGGACCGATACTTGAAAAATCAAAATACGGAGATTGGATGTCGATTGTTGAAGGTTGGAACAGAGGCGACCCCGGATGCTGCACAACACTCTACTATTATTACTGTATATCAATCCTTGTAAAAGTTCTGACGGTTCTTGAAAAAGATGACTTGAAGCAAAAGTTTGAAAAAATCAAAGAATACGAAAGAACTGAAATTCTCAAAAAATTCTACAATTCCGAAACAAAACTTTTCGACGATAACACCCAGTTCAGCATAAGTTTTGCTCTAAAGCTCGGATTGATACCTGAAGAAGATGTTGAAATCGTAGTAAACAATCTTGTTGAAGATATTAAAAATCATGATTATCACCTCACAACAGGTATCCTCGGAACAAAGTATGTAATGGAAGTTCTTCGCAACCATAACAAACAAGATATTTCAATGAAGCTGATCTTACAGAACACATATCCGAGTTGGCTTAATCTGATTGAAAACAAAACCACGCTTTCAGAATGTTGGAACGGAACTAAATCGCAGAACCATTGTATGTTCGGAAGTGTTGACGGTATATTATATAGTATGTTAGCAGGTATAAATGTTGGTGATGAAATAACAATATCTCCATACTTTGCAGATGAAATAAACGAAGTTAATGCAGAAACAAAACTCGCTAACGGTACAATAGGCGTATCATGGGAAAAATCAGAAGACGGAATCGACCTTACAATAACAATAACAGGGGATATCGAAGTACGTTACAATTCCGAATTACTTACAAGCGGAATACACTATTTTAAAATTTAATCAAATAACTGTGAGGTTTTCTCTATAAATTTCGTTTTATAATTAGAAGTTAAAACGAAAAGGAGAGATGATTATGTTTAAAAAGACACTCGCACTGATTTCGGCAATCTTATTGATGTTGTCTTTTTCGTCATGCAAAGAAGAAAAATCCGATTTGACAGAAATAGAAAACACAAGATCAACAACCGAAATTTCAACAACAGAAGCAAATCAAACAGCAAAACCGATTGAAACCCAAACAACTACAACAAGAACAACAACACAAATAGCAACAACCGTCTTACCGACACTACGGGAAGATTTTCAAACATCAGTTAATACCCCGAATGAAGCATACTTATATGCTGACGGAAAACAAGAAAAAGTAACTCCTAAACAGATTTCACAAATAACACAACAGCTCAATATATATCTTAAAGATAGTGAAATCGGTGTTCTTAAACTGGCAGTAAATGAGGGTATGATTGAACAGATAAAAACTCAAAACAAAGCAATCGAACTGATCTACAAATCAGAACAGACTTATGTAATGCTTCAAAAAACAGGCGGACCCAATATGTATAGATTTGAAAAGGTATTGATTCCTCTTGATGGCGAACGCAAAGGATATGTCTTCTTCTGTAAAGACGGTATATATCAGCACGGGCCCCTCAAGCCTTTTGATTCAAAAAATTGCATTGAAGAAATTATATCAATTCTCGATAACGGCTAAAAACAATAGAGCAATCCTGTGAAAAACGGGATTGCTTTTAAAAATATGTGACCAAAGCTATACCATAATCGTTTTATTAGTGAAAGGAGGAATTTATGAATAGACGAGATCTCGAAAATGAATTTGAAACTAAATATAACGATTACGGTAAAATGCTTTTTAAAATCGCTTTTTTGTATATGGGTAATTCGTCAGATGCCGAAGATGTTTTGCAAGATGTTTTTGTAAAATTTCTATCATCAAGACATAATTTTAAAGACGGGGAACACGAAAAGGCATGGTTTATCAGAGTTACACAAAATAAGTGTCTTGATATGTTGAAAAGGGCAAGTAATAAAAATGTTCCGATAGAAGATATCATATCCCTGAACTATGTTGAAAACAACGATATGTCCGAAATTATAGAAAAGGTTTTTTCTTTACCTGAAAAGTATAAACTCTCCGTAATCTTATATTACTACAATGATTACTCTGTAGAAGAAATATCCAAAATACTCAAAATAAGCAAGTCTGCCGTTAAAATGCGACTTAAACGAAGCAGAGAAATCTTAAAATTAGAATTGGAGGATTATGTATAATGAAGAAAAATGATTTAAAAAACACAATCGAAGCAATTAAACCTGATGACGCAATGAAAACAAGGCTTAAAGCAAAAGTCGCGGAAGAAAAATCACCGAAAGGTTATTCGTGGACAACTGCGATAGGTATTGTTGCAACGATGTTTGCATTTGCAATGATATTCAGCTACAGTTTGCCGAATATAAATACTGATTTGAAAAATGAATCAGGAATAGTTGAGAGTGAAATAAGGATTCCGCAAGGTTTTATTATGGTAGCAAGTGCTGCTGAATCAGAACAACAAGAAAAATATGAAAAACTTGAAATAAACGATACTTTTCCTTTTGCATATTCAATATCTGTTACCGATGTAAGAAATATGACGGAACAAGAAAAATCTTCGGTTGCAAAGCAATGTGCAGATGATTTGGATGAAAAAACTAAAGAGATAGTAAGAAAAAATAATGAAGGTGCTTTTTATACAGCATCGGCATCGGTTTCTTCCCACGAAAATATTGTTTTTAGTTCTGTGTCGTTGAACAGCATAAAACTTGATTTGAAGAACAAAGAAAAAATTGAATCAATAAACATCAGATGTTCATCGAAGTGGGGAGCAGTTGAATATATTGACGACAAAAATTGCGGTGTTGATGAAGAGAAAGGTGTCGCTCTGGTTCCCCCGCACGGTAATGAAATAACAGTAGCAATTGAAGATTATGATGAGGTAAAGGGAATAATTTATTGGACAAATTCAGTTGAGATGGAAGAAGTGTTAAATAATAATCCCGATTTACCATTGTCAACTTTTAAGGACACGGCAACAATTACTGTTAATTATAAAGACGGACAAAAAGCAATTGGCATCATCGATGTAGCTTTTGATGATGACGGAAATGCAACTTTCACCTGTAAAGATTATAAATACGAATGACATTAACGAAGCGTTGGGGAAGACACCCCGATGCTTCGTTAAATTTACCTGCACATTGACACGCACGGTGCCGAGGTAAAGAAGAAATAAAAAAT
>JAFRZS010000113.1 GCA_017442445.1 Clostridia bacterium | reverse complement strand
TTGCAACAGGTTCTGAGGCTTTGGTACCCGGAATACCCGGACTTAAAGAAAATTATCAGTCAGGCTTTGTTATGACAAACCGTGAAATTCTTGATATGCAAAACTTACCCGAAAGCCATGTTGTTATCGGTGGCGGTGTTATCGGTCTTGAAATGGCATCATATTTCAAGACAATCGGTGTAAATGTTACTGTTATTGAAATGCTTGACAAAATTGCAGGTCCGACAGAAAAAGAAATTTCAGATATACTCCTTAAAGAATATGCAAAAATGGGTATTGATTTCAAGCTTTCATGCAAGGTTACTGAAGTCAAAGACGGACAAGTTTACTTTGAGGAAAAAGGTGAAATCAAGTCAGTTAAGGCTGACAAAGTTCTTGTATCAATCGGCAGACGTGCAAACACTCAGGGAATAGGACTTGAAAACCTCAATGTATATACTGAGCGCGGCGCAATAGTAACTGACGATATGATGAAAACAAATGTACCGAATGTATATGCAGTAGGTGATGTTAACGGCAAATCAATGTTAGCTCACACAGCATACAGAGAGGCTGAAGTAGCTGTCAATAATATTCTCGGCAAAAAGGATATTATGAGATATAATGCAATTCCCGCAGTTATTTACACAAATCCCGAGGTTGCGACAGTTGGCGAAACTGAAGAAAGTGCAAAAGCAAAAGGAATTGATGTAAAAGTTGCAAAGCTTACAATGAACTACTCAGGCAGATATATGGCTGAGGTTGAAGGCGGTAAGGGTATAGTAAAACTTGTTCTTGACAAGAAAAATGATCGTCTTATCGGTGTTCATCTCATAGGCTCGTACACATCAGAAATGATTTACGGAGCAGCTATGATGCTTGAAACAGAAATGAAAATTGATGAGCTTAAAAAGATTGTATTCCCGCATCCGACAGTATGCGAAGTAATCAGAGAAGCTTTATTTGAATTATAATAGGAGGAAATTAAAATGCCAAAATCACTCTATGTAGATCCCAATGAAATCAGAGCATCAGGAAAAATGGTATTTGAAGATATTCCTGTAAATGCTTACAACAAAACAATCGCACAGGAAAAGAAGAACTTTGCAAAGGATGACTTTGTAAGAATTTTCCGTGATATTTCAATTCTTCGTGAGTTTGAGTCAATGCTCAATCTCATCAAAACACAGGGTCTTTACAACGGTATTGAAACAACATATCCCGGCCCTGCTCATTTGTCACTCGGACAGGAAGCAGCTGCAGTTGGTGAAGCATATCTTCTTGAAAAGAATGACTTTATTTTTGGTAGTCACAGAAGCCACAGTGAAATTCTTTCAAAATCACTTTCATGCATTCAGAAATTATCTGACCAGGAACTCATGGATATCATGGAAAACTTCCTTGGCGGTAAGACATTAAGAGCGGTTGAAAAGTTCGGCAAGACAGACAATGTTAAAGAACTTGCAATCAGATTCTTAATTTACGGTACATTAACAGAAATTTTCGCAAGAGAAAACGGTTTCCACAAAGGTATGGGCGGCTCAATGCACGCATTCTTCTTACCCTTTGGTGTTTATCCGAACAATGCTATCGTTGGCGGTTCAGCAACTGTTGCAACAGGTGCGGCTCTCTTCAAAAAGTGCAACCGGAAAGACGGTATCGTGGTATGTAATATCGGTGACGGTTCATTAGGTTGCGGACCTGTTTGGGAAGCATTCAACTTTGCAGCTATGGATCAGTTGACAAAGCTTTGGGAAGAAGGCAAAAATAACGGAATGCCCATTATTTTCAACATCTTCAATAACAGCTACGGTATGGGCGGTCAGACTCGCGGCGAAACAATGGCATATGACTTCCTTGCTCGTATCGGTGCAGGTATCACACCTTCACAGATGTACGCAGAAAGAGTTGACGGCTTCAATCCTCTTGCAGTTATTGATGCTTACAGACGCAAGAAAGAAATCCTTGCAGAAGGTAAAGGCCCCGTACTTCTTGATGTTATCACATATCGTTTCTCAGGTCACTCAACTTCAGACCAGAACGCATATCGTGAAAAAGACGAAATCGAAGCATGGCGTGAATTTGATCCTATCGTAACTTACAGAAAATCACTTGTTGATGCTAAGATTGAAAAGGATGCTAAGTTTGATGAAATCCTTGAAGAAACAAAAGAGCGCATGACAATGATCTGTAAAGCAGCTGCAGACGAAAGCATTTCACCCTATGTTGATTTTGAAAAGAACTATTATGTAATTGAAGACATGATGTTCTCAAACGAAAAGGTTGAAAAGATGCTTGATGAAGAGCCTTCAGTTTTAGGACCCAAGGAATCATGCTCAAGAGTACAGCAGATTGCAGGTAAAGAAAGATTCCATCTCAAAGACGGCAAACCCGTATCAAAGCTTAAATTATTCAATATCCGTGATGCTCTCTTTGAGCCCATCATTGATAAATTCTACGAAGATCCCACACTCATCGCATACGGTGAAGACGTAAGAGATTGGGGAGGAGCATTCGCAGTTTACAGAGGACTTACAGATGTTATTCCTTATTCAAGACTCTTCAACTCACCGATTTCAGAAGCAGCAATCGTTGGTACTGCAGTAGGTTACGGTATGTGCGGCGGTAGATCAATCATTGAATTGATGTATGCTGATTTTATCGGCCGTGCAGGTGACGAAATCTTCAATCAGATGTCAAAATGGCAGGCAATGAGCGCAGGTATCCTCAAAATGCCCATCGTTCTTCGTGTGTCTGTCGGTTCAAAATACGGCGCACAGCACTCTCAGGACTGGGTTGCACTTTGCGCTCATATCCCCGGACTCAAAGTTTGCTTCCCTGCAACACCTTACGAAGCTAAAGGTCTTATGCAGACAGCACTCAACGGAACAGACCCCGTTATCTTCTTTGAAAGCCAGAGAATTTACGATATGGGAGAAATGTTCCATGAAGGCGGAGTACCTGAAGAAGCATATGAAATTGAATTTGGTGATGTTAACTGCGTAAAATCAGGTTCAGATTTCACAATCCTTACAATCGGTGCAACACTTTATCGTGCTATGGATGCCGCTAAAGAGCTTGAAGAAAAATACGGTATGTCAGCAGAGGTTATCAATCTTCACAGCTTGGTACCGCTTAATTATGAAAAGATTGTCGAATCAGTAAAGAAGACAGGTAAAGTTGTACTTGCATCTGATGCTTGTGCAAGAGGTTCATTCCTCAATGATATCGCAAGAAATATTTCTGAACTCTGTTTCGATTATCTTGATGCACCGCCGGTAGTAGTTGGTGCTCAGAACTGGATAACACCTCCGTTTGAGTTTGACCAGTATTTCTTCCCGCAGGATAAGTGGATTCTTGATGCAATCAACGAAAAGATTGTACCGCTCAAAGATTATACACCCACAACAAACTTCACAGCAGTTGAGCAGATGAGAAAATCTAAGCTCGGCGTATAAATAGAAATATTATTAAAAAACAAGGAATACAGTTTTCATTACGAAAACTGTATTCCTTGTTTTATTTTACATCTTATGTGTGAAAAAATAAAAAAAAATTGATAATTTTCCATTTTGTAAATTTAATCGAACAAAATGATGATAAAATAACAATGTGTAAATGTGTATAGGTGAAACTGTATTTATTTGTGTGAAAAACACAGTTTGCCGTGCATAAAAATTGGAAGGAGAGGAATTTATGCTAACAAAAATTCTCGCGCTTATACTTTCAGTATGTATGCTGATAACTTCAGCACCGTTTGACGGCGTTGCAAGTGAACTCGGCGACATTATTGCAAGTATATCAAAGAACTCAGCAGATTCTGTTGACGGTTCTGTCTCGAGCCTTGGTCAGGTGGCGGAAGACGGAGATTTTGTCGTCAAAGAAGATGTTGAAAGCGAACCTTGGGACGGTACAACCACAAAAACACCAACGGTTACAAATGCTCAGGCAACTGCCTATGATATAACCAGTGGTGCTGAACGTGCGTGGGTTGCTTATCAACTTAACAGAGGTGCTCTTAACTTTTCAGGAGTTACTCTGACACTCAAGAACGATATCGACTTGGGCGGTCATAATTGGACACCCATCGGTTCAAGTACAACTAATGCGTTCAAGGGTACACTTGACGGTAACGGACATACAATCAAGGGATTGAATGTTGAAACCGCTACTGAGCTTTATGCCGGTCTTTTTGGTTGTACAGATGAAGCAACAATCAAAAACCTCGGTATAATCGAACCTACCGTTACACAGACAGTAAGTAGTTCTGATTCATTTGCAGGTGCTGCCGCATTGGTAACTTATGCCGCTAATACTGCAATTACAGGTTGTTATGTTAAGGGGGGTACTGTTTCTTCTTCAAGCACATATAATGCAGGTGGTCTTGTAGGTGCTGCGGGCGGATCAACCTCTATCACTAATTGTTATGTTTTGGGAACAGAGATTACTCACACAATTGTTGCGTGGGGTGTAACAGCCGGTGGTATTGTTGCATATACCAGCTCATCTCTGACAACAATTTCTAACTGTTACAGCTCTGCGGTCGTTGACGGATATCTCACAACCTCCAGTGCTTTTGTCGGGGCTATTGTCGGAAATTTGGCTGCAGGAACAATGACAAATTGTTATGCTGTAAAAGACATTGAAGGCAACGAAACTAATCAGTTAAAGGGTATAGCTAACCAGTATCAGCTGGACACAACAACAGGTATGCTTACCGAATCAGAAATAAAAGATGCTGAATTCGTTGCTACTCTCGGTGAGGGATATGTCGCTGATACGGTTAATATCAACGGCGGTTATCCGATGCTCGCTTGGGAAAATACTGATACTGAAATTGCGTTAAGAAACTTATATAACGAAGTTAATGCAAGTGAATATATCACAGACAGCAAGTATGAAGATACTTGCCCCACAGAATATCAGGCATTGACGGATAAGTTGGAAGAAGTAAATGCGCTTCTTACCGACGATGTTATGATGCTTGCGGAAGAAGCTGTTGCAAAAACAGAAGAGCTTAATGCGGCTTTTTCTGCATTAAAACTTGCGTTTAAAGTTGCAACAAACCAGGATGTTACCTGGGACGGTAGTTCTGCAACTGAGCCTCGTAACGATGGCACTGTTTATGAAATTTACAATGGTGCTGAACTTGCTTGGATTTCACAGCAGGTTGCTGCAGGCGATACCTTCGAGGGTAAGACAGTCTTACTTATGAATGATATCGACCTCGGCGGTAAAAATGAAGACGGAACAAACAATACCGCTTGCAACTTTATGCCTA
>JAFRZS010000112.1 GCA_017442445.1 Clostridia bacterium | reverse complement strand
TCTATGTAAACGGTGAATATGTAGGTTATACACAGGGCAGTCACTTACAGGCTGAGTTTGATATTACGGACTTTGTAACAGAAGGCAAAAACACACTGAGAGTTGATGTTCTCAAATGGTGTGTCAGCAGTTATCTTGAGGATCAGGATTTCTTCCGTTTTAACGGTATATTCCGTGATTGCTATATTTTACAAAGACCCGAAAATCATATTGTCAACATTAAGATTGATGCTTATACCGATACAATCTCCGTAAAACTTGATAAAGAAGCTTCAATTTCAGTATTTGATAAAGAAGGCACACTTATAGGCGAAGCAGATGCATCAGAATATGATTTCAAAATTGAAAATCCTGTTTTGTGGAATGCAGAAAAACCTTATTTATATACTGTTAAATTTGTATCAGACGGCGAAGAAATCGTTCGCAAAGTCGGTATCAGAAAAATTGAAGTTTCAGATAAATATGAACTTCTCATCAACGGAGTTGCAGTAAAGCTTCACGGTGTAAATCACCATGATACAAGTAAATACCGCGGTTGGTGTCAGTCTGACGAGGAATTGATGGAAGATTTAAGACTCATGAAAGAGCTTCATATCAACTGTATCAGAACATCTCACTATCCGCCGACACCCAAGTTTGTTGATATGTGCGATGAAATGGGCTTTTATGTAATTCTTGAAACTGACCTTGAAACACATGGCTTTATCAGACGCAATGCAGGTGTTCAATATGTATATGATGTAGAAACAATGGAATGGCCTTGTCAGTTCCCCGATTGGGAAAAAGAATTTGTTGAAAGAATGCAGAGAGCTGTTTATCGTGATTATAATCACCCCTCAGTTATTTTCTGGTCAACAGGTAACGAAAGCGGTTACGGTGTCAACCATACAGCGATGATAAATTGGCTTAAGACTTTAAATGACGGACGCCTTATACACTGTGAGGACGCATCGCGTTTAGGCTCAATAAATGACCCGACAGTATATTCAAGAATGTATCTTCAGAATGAAGAACTTGAAAAAACTGCACAGGATCCCGATATAAAAATGCCGGTATTCCTTTGCGAATACTCACACGCTATGGGTAACGGCCCCGGTGATGTTTATTCTTATAACGAATTGTTTGACAAATATCCGAAGCTTGTCGGCGGTTGTATATGGGAGTGGGCAGACCATGTTGTAATGAAGGATGGCGTACAGTGTTACGGCGGTGACTTTGAAGGCGAACTCACTCATGATAATAATTTCTGCTGTGACGGAATGGTATTTCCTGACCGTAGCTTTAAAGCAGGAACATATGAGATAAAGGCAGCGTATCAGCCGATTCGTACATATTTTGAAAACAATGTTCTTACGGTACATAATCGCCTTGATTTCACAAGTCTTGCTGAATATGAATTTGTTTACACTGTTGAAAAAGACGGTGAGGTTTTATCGGAAAATAAAATTTCACTTAATACCAAACCCCATTGTGATACTGAAATAAAAATTGAAGTTCCCGATGTTACTGCAAAATACGGTTTATATCTTAACTGCGAACTCTACAAAAATGGCAAGAAAGTTGCACATACACAGCATCAGCTTGAATGTAAAATTGTGGCTAAAACCGAATCTGAATTGGCTAAGCTTGAAGAAGATGATAGATTTATTATCGCAAAAGGTGACGGATTTGAATACAAATTTGAAAAGCTTTACGGTAATTTCACAAGCATAAAAATTGACGGAAAAGAAAAACTTGCCGACAGATTTACACTTACATCATGGCGCGCACCGATAGATAATGAAAGCTATCTCAAGACAAAATGGGGTAACTATGATATCTGGTCAGGAGAGAATATGGATTGCCTTTTCTCAAAAATTTATTCCTGCGAAGTAAAAGACGGCAGAATAGCAGTTTCTGGCTCAATTGCGGGTGTATCACGCAAACCGTACTACAGATACACAATGACAGTATCAATTTACAGTGACAGCAAAGTAGAGTTTGATATGAACGGCTCAATCGCTGACAAAGTATTTATGATATTCCCGAGATTAGGCTTTGAGTTCTCAATGCCTGAAGAAAACAAAGAGTTTGAATATTTCGGCTGCGGACCGTTCGAAAGCTACTCCGACACACACCACGCATCAAAAGTCGGTAAGTATCAAAGCAGTGCAGACAAGGAATATGTTCCTTATATAAAGCCTCAGGAACACGGCAACCATATCAAAACAAAATATCTGTTGATCGACGGACTTAAATTTGAAACAGATACCGAGTTTGATATAAATGTTTCAAACTATACATCAAAAGTGTTGACCGAAGCAAAGCATACAAATGAGATTACCACCGACGGAAAAACTCATGTCAGAATTGACTATAAGAATAACGGAATCGGCTCAGGCTCATGCGGACAGTGGCCTTTACCCGAATTCAGATTTACCGACAAGGAAATCAACTTCAGATTCTCATTCTCAAAAGCATAAAAAGACCAAAAAACACAGACCATCGAGTCTGTGTTTTTTAGTATGAGCACACATCAAGTTTTATTGAATTTTTATTCCGTCAATGTGGATACATCTTAAGGTTTTGATGTTGTATGTATTAAGTCTTCTGCAGTCGCAGTCATTTGAATGAGCGGCGACTAAAGTGTTTTCTGTTGTCGGAATTTCGCCTGTTGATACAACTATTGCTGTGTGTTCAAAAACGGGACTTTCTTCCTCGTTTGCAAAAATCATCTGAACAATATCTCCGACCTCAATGTTCCTGAGCTCAACCTGACGGCCGAAAGGTCCGATATCAAAATCACCTGTTAAAAAGTTATACAGATATTCAACTCCTGACCATGCGGGAGCCCTGTCATCAGGACTTACGTAATACCAACCGTATGTAGGGGTATAATTCATAACCGCACCGCCTGCAAGCAGACATTGGGAAACGAAGTTAGTACAGTCACCGCCGAAGCCTGTGAAATTGAAAAAATCAGGATTTCTGAGATATGCCCAGTAGTGTGCGTAATCAACTGCATTTTCGCGCATATACCGTCTGATAGCCAATAATATCACCTCAGTACAATATATGAAAAATGGTAGCCGTAAAGACTACCATTTTTTTGTTTTATTCATTATTTTGATTTTCTTCAGGTTCGCTTTCAAGCTCATCAAAGCTCTTTACAGTGAAATTATCGTGGAATTCTTCAACAACCACCTCTAAATTGTCAGTATCAAGATTCTGACTTGCTATTTGTTGCTCAGGAGATTTTTCCTCTTCAACAGGTTTTTCCTTTGTGTTGTCCTCTTCGACAATTGAGAAATCAGCAAATTCAGCCATATGGTCACCGAAAGATCTGCGGTATTTCTTGAAAGGCTTGGTGAAATAGAGAATGATGAAAAGAATCAGAACTGCCAAAGCTGAAGCAGAGGTTATAAGTCCAGCCGTCATACCTGTCGGATAATAATTGAATTCAACCGTGTGGTCACCTTCACTGAGGTCAATTGCTATGAGTGCTTCACCTAAAGCATGTACAGACTCTTTGGATAAGACTTTACCGTCAACTGTAACTGTCCAGCCTGTGTCATAGGGGATAGATGTGTAAAGAAGTCCGCTGTAGGGCATATTGATTTTACCCTTAATGCAGGTTTCTTCAAAGGTTGTGACATCAAGTGAAGTGTCAACAAGACTTGCATAACCTTCTCTGAATTTTTCTTTGTTTATTGTGTAAACTCCGAAATCTATATAACCGTTATTTTCGTCATCGGGCATCGGGATATCAATGTAGAGAGTTTCGCCTTTTTTGCAGTTGCCGACATCAACTAAAAATCTTTCATCGTATGAACGGGTATAGGTGAAGGAGTCAGTTGTACAGGTGATTGACGGTACATTATAGCAATTGAGATAGAAATATATACTGCCTGTTTCCAATACATCTATTTCCAAGGTGATTGTAGCTTCCTCATCTTCAGCGATTTTCTGATAATTGAAGCCGCCATAATTATTTTCCCAATCGAAATACGATACATTATCAAATGTGACATTGGTGATTTTTACATCGTCAAAAACATCTTCGATTCCTGTTGCTTTTTCAAAATAGTCTTCCTGAACAAGCATCGGATTTGATTGGTCGTATATCCAATCAAGCATTTCTACAGGAACACCGTATGCTATGGGAAGATGATATTCATTTTCATAAAGCTCATAAAGTCCTTCTGTGCCGATTTGACTGAATAAGGTCGGATCAGGTTTATATGCACCTGCAGATGCGTTAGTTCGGTTAGCAAGGTATTTAAGTGATACCATCGCATTATAAACAGGTGTCTGGGGACAGTAGGTATAGCTATTAATGTCATTACCTGAAAGACCGAGTTTTTCCTGTAAAGCTGAAAGATTTTCATAAGCCATTGAGGAAAATGTTGAAAGTCCGTAATAATTGTACCATGAAGGGTCCATGCGAGTTCTGAGGTCTGTAAGCTCCATTCTGTACATTTTATTGCCGTTGTGCTTATCAAGGACTTCTTTTGCATTCATAAAGCTTGAATAGTCAGAGGTGTAATTGGTTTTTGGCT
>JAFRZS010000111.1 GCA_017442445.1 Clostridia bacterium | reverse complement strand
TTTGAGCATACAAAAGAATTATGACCTGCCGAGAGTTCAGGCTGTACTCAGTGCTGCAAGATGTCAAGAAGATATCTGCGGTATGGCTTCCCCATATCTTTTTGATGATATAAAAAAGGCTGTTGACAGAATAAACCTTGCAATTTCAAGAAATGAAAAGATTACGGTTTATGGCGATTACGATGCCGACGGAGTAACGGCCACGGCACTTTTGTATCTCTATCTGAAAAATGAGCATAATGCAAATGTCAACACATATATTCCCGACAGAATGAGTGAGGGCTACGGTCTTAATGAAGATGCCATAAGAAAGCTTCATGAAGACGGTACGCAGCTTATTATAACAGTTGATAACGGAATAGGTGCCGTTGACCTTGCTGAGTTAATATCAGACTTATCAATGGATCTAATCATAACAGACCACCATTTAGGTTCAGAAAGTACACCTCGGGCAGTTGCAGTCTTAAATTGTAACACTGAGGGCTACAAAGGTGATTTCAGGAGCTTTGCGGGTGTAGGTGTAGCGTTCAAATTGGTTTGCGCACTTGACGGAAATTCTGAAAGAGTGCTTGAAAAATATGCTGATATTGTTGCTGTAGGTACTGTAGGCGATGTTATGCCGATGATAAATGAAAACAGACTTATTGTAAAAAAAGGCATTGAGGTTATAGAAAAATCTCCGAGAACAGGAATTGTGTCGCTTATAAAATGTGCTGACATAGGACAGAGAGCAATTACCGCAGGTTCAATTGCATTCGGCATTGTACCCCGTATAAATGCGGCAGGAAGAATGGGATCGGCAAAAACAGCGTTGGAGCTTCTTATAACTGATGATGTATCAAAAGCTGATGAGATAGCAGAACAGATATGTAAAGAAAATATAAGAAGACATGAAACGGAATCTAAAATTACGGCAGAGGTTGAGAAAAAATTACTCTCACACAAAACTGACAGATATCAGAAAATAATTGTAGCTGACGGTGATGACTGGCATGACGGTGTTATCGGTATTGTTGCATCAAGGATAGTTGACAGATTTTCAAAACCGGCAGTAATCATTTCAAGACACGAAGATAAAGCAAAAGGCTCGGGCAGAAGCATTGACGGCTTTTCTCTCCACTCAGCTCTGAATTCCGTGTCGCATCTGTTCTCCAATTTCGGCGGTCACGACAAAGCGGCAGGATTTTCATTGAGCTGTGACGACATAGAAAAACTGAAAAATGAATTAAGTGAAAATCTCAGAGAGATTGAAATGCCCTGCGTTGAGCTTGTTCTTGATTGCGATATAGATATTTCGGAAATTGATATAGAACTTTGTGATTTCCTTAAAGGCATGGAGCCTTTCGGAGTCGGAAACGAAGAACCGATATTCGGAATGTTCAATCTGAAACTTGAAAACATCTGCCCCGTATCAAACGGAAAACATTTAAGGCTTACATTCTCACACGGAAACAGCAGAATACAGGCTATGTATTTCGGGGTTAGTGCAGATATGTTTGATTATAAAATCGGTGATACTGTTGATATAGCAGTAAACCTTGAAAAGAATGAATATATGGGCAGAGTAAAACCTGCTGTCTATGTTCGTGACATGAGATTGTCAGGAATAGATTTTTCATCAATGATTAAAGGCGAAAGAGTTTTTGAAAAATACAAACGCGGTGAAAAAATCACGGCTGACGAAGCAGAGCTTTTACTTCCTGAAAGAAAAATTCTTGAAGAAACTTACAGATATATAAGACAAAATCTTAATTTCAATCCCGTTGCAGTCTGCAAAACACTCGGAATGTACGGAGATTGTTATGCAAAAGTCCTGGTTGCTGTTGAGGTTTTACTTGAAAGAAATCTGATTGCATCATCAGGATATAATGAATATATAATAGCAAACACAGAAAAGACGGATATAAATGAATCGTCAGTACTTATTGATTTAAGGAGGATTGCAGATGAGTGATACACTGAAAAAAGAATTTCTTGAAATTCGTGCAATAATGGAAAAAAACTGCAATCCCGAGGATTTAATCCTTATTGATAAAGCGTATGAACTTGCTGTAAAGGCACACGAAGGACAAAAGCGTCTTTCGGGCGAGGATTATGTTTCGCATCCTATATCGGTAGCGCGTATTCTTGCAAATATGGGAATGGACGCATCTTCTGTAATAGCGGCATTATTGCATGACACTGTTGAGGATACAGATGTTTCTATTGAAACTGTTATGCAGGACTTCGGAACAGATATCGCACTTTTGGTTGACGGTGTAACAAAGCTCGGAAAAGTTCCGCTGTCAACGAAGGAAGAAGTACAGGCAGAAAATCTCAGAAAAATGCTCCTTGCGATGAACAAGGATATAAGAGTTATCATCATAAAACTCGCTGACAGAATCCATAATATGAGAACACTCAGTTTTATGCCGCCTCAGAAGCGACTTGATAAGGCTCTTGAAACGCTTGAAATTTATGCACCGATAGCACACAGATTAGGTATCAGGGCAATCAAAGAGGAGCTCGAAGATTTATCAATCAGCTTTCTTGACCCTGTAGCTTATCATGAGATAGAGTCATCACTCGAAAAGCAAAGCACGACAAGAATGGAATTTCTTGAAAACATCAAGATGAAAATTGGTGAAAGAGTGCATACGACCATGCCTCATGCAAAGATTGACGGACGAATCAAGAGTGTTCACGGCATATATAAAAAAATGTATATGCAGAATAAAAACTTTGACGAAATTTATGATGTATATGCAGTAAGAATAATTGTGAATACCGTTGAAGAATGTTATAACTGCTTCGGTATGATTCATGATATGTTCCAGCCTATACTCGGAAGATTCAAGGATTATATTTCAACTCCGAAGCCCAATATGTATCAGTCCTTGCATACAACGGTTCTTGATAAAGAGGGAATACCTTTTGAAGTACAGATAAGAACATGGGAAATGCACCATACGGCTGAGTACGGTGTTGCTGCGCATTGGAAATACAAAATCGGAATGAACAGCGGCAAGGAAAAAATTGAAGAACGACTTGTATGGGTAAGACAGCTGCTTGAAAGTCAGTCGGACGGCGGC
Source organism: Clostridia bacterium (assembly GCA_017442445.1). Taxonomy (GTDB): domain Bacteria; phylum Bacillota; class Clostridia; order Oscillospirales; family Acutalibacteraceae; genus RGIG2945. The sequence continues at coordinate 10,271 of JAFRZS010000111.1, read as the reverse complement.
GATGTAGAGGATATTGTAAGCACTATAAAAACCGACCTCATACCCGAAGAAGTTTTCGTTTTCACTCCCAAGGGAGATGTTATATGTTTGCCTCTCGGTGCAACCGTAATAGATTTTGCATATGCGATTCACTCCGCCGTCGGTAATAAAATGGTGGGTGCGAAGGTTGACGGAAGAATAGTATCACTTGACTATCAGGTGAAAACAGGCGAAATTGTTCATGTGCTGACCTCATCACAGCAGGGTAAGGGCCCCAGCAGAGATTGGCTGAAAATAGTCAAGACAAGTCAGGCAAGAACAAAAATCCGTTCATGGTATAAGAAGGAAAAACGCGAAGAAAATATCATTGAAGGCAGACTTGAGCTTGAAAGAGAATTTAAACGCAACAATATGCGTTTCACAGAAGAACAGTTTGAAGCTTTTGTTATGTCAATTGCAGAAAGACAGAAATGCAAGACTATGGATGATTTCTTTGCGGCAATAGGTTACGGCGGTATCAGTATCAGCAAAATGATGCCGAAGATAAAAGAGGACTATTCCAAAACTTACAAAGCAACTCCGAAAACAGAGTTGCTTGAACATAAACCGATAAAGAAAACAAAATCATCGGAAGGTATCGTGATAGAGGGTGTTGACAACTGTCTTGTAAAATTTGCAAGATGCTGTAATCCTCTGCCGGGTGATGATATCATAGGCTTTATAACAAGAGGCCACGGTGTTTCGGTCCATAAACGAGATTGCACAAATGTACCGAAATCAATTCCGTTATGCAACGAGCCTGAAAGATGGATAAATGCGTACTGGGATAAAAATGTCAAGGAAGAATTCCAGTCAACACTTATGATAACAGCATTGAGCAGACTCGGTTTGTTGGCAGATGTTTCGGGACTTATTGCGGCATTGAGAGTTAATATTCATGCTACCAATACAAGAAGCATCAAAGACGGAAGATGCATGATGAGTATAACTATAACCGTCAACGGTGCAGAGCATCTTAAAAGTGTTATTGCAAAGCTTGAAAAAATTGACGGTGTACTGATGGTAGAAAGGGCAACAATGTAATGAAAGCGGTAATTCAAAGAGTCAGTGAAGCCTCCGTTTCTGTTGACGGAAAGCTTGTGTCTGAAATAGGAAAAGGATATATGGTTTTGCTCGGAGTAGTTGACGGCGACAGCGAAAAGGAAGCTGATATTCTTGCTGAGAAGCTGTTGAAACTCAGGGTTTTTGAAGATGAAAACGGAAAAATGAATCTGTCCGTAAAAGATGTTGACGGAGATATTTTAGTTGTATCACAGTTTACTCTTTGCGCAGATTGCAAAAAAGGCAACAGACCGTCATTCACATCATCTGCGGCACCTGATGAAGCAAACCGACTTTACGAGTATTTTACAGACAAATTAAGAGCAGAAATCAAAAATGTAGGCACGGGCGAATTTGGTGCCGATATGGATGTAGCACTCCATAATGACGGACCGGTTACAATTATTTACGATACAGATATTTGGTGCAGGAAGTGATTTTTTGAAGATAGAAATTTTCAGCTCTTTTGATATGGGTGAAAACTGTTATATAGTAACAGACGAAAAAAGCGGAGAATCGCTGATAATTGACCCGGGTCATTTTGACGGTGAGTTAAAAGAAGCTGTTGAAAGTAAAAATATAAAATATATTTTATTGACACACGGACATTTTGATCATATTGCAGGAGTTGCAAGAGTTAAAAAAATCACAGGTGCGAAAATCTGTATTGCCGAAGAAGATGAAATATGCCTTCACGATGATGACGAAAATCTTTCGTATCTTGCGGGTAATGTGCCGATTGAAAAAACCTCTGCTGATATAATTCTGAATGAGGGAGATAAAATAGTTATCGGTGATACTGTTTTATCTGTTATGAAAACTCCCGGACATTCAAAAGGCTCCGTATGTTATATCTGCGAAGCTGAAAGAGTGATTTTTTCAGGCGATACACTTTTTAAGAAAACTGTCGGAAGAACAGATTTCAAAACAGGTGATATCAACGAAATGTATGCCACTTTAAAAAGACTCGTTTCTCTTGACGGTGATTATGATGTATTATCGGGACACGGACCTGAAACAACACTTGATCAAGAACGACACGGCAATTTATATATAAGAAGAATGTATAAGCATTATCCGGATTGAAGAAAGGGAACATAATGATACTGGTAATTGATAATCATAAATTTCATTACGAAATGGAGAATTTGTGCAGAGTATTTTTTCCTTATGAAAAGATAACCGTAACAAATGAAGATAATGAAGAAGATTCAAAAAAAGCAATAACAGGTCTATCACAGGCAGATGATGTGTATAATATATCTGTAACGGTTTCTGTGTCAGGAGAATCTGTTGTCAAGAATCAGACTGCCGACAAAGACTCAACTGAAGACGAGCTTGAAATAATGATGGCGCGTAATTTGTTTGATGCTTTGTGTGAGATTACAGGATATGTACCCGATTGGGGAATACTTACGGGTGTCAGACCTTCAAAGCTTATGACAGCTATCGTTGATGAGGTTGGCGAAGAAACAGCAAAGGCATACTTTATCGAAAAACTTAAAGTTTCCGAAAGAAAAACCGAACTTGCATTGAATGTTGCAAAGGCAGAGGAAAAAATTATAAAAAATTCAAAGCCTGAGTCAATAAGTCTTTATGTTTCGATTCCGTTTTGTCCGACAAGGTGCAGTTATTGTTCATTCGTTTCCCACTCAATAAAAAATGCACATAAGCTCATGCCGATATATACAGAATATCTCTGTAAGGAAATTGATGTGTTGGGTGAAACCGTAAAGGACTTAGGACTGAAGCTTGAAAGTATTTATTTCGGCGGCGGTACACCGACAATACTCAATGCAGAACAGCTCAAACAGATATTTGATGCAATTGAAAGGAATTTTGATGTATCATCTGTCAGCGAATATACAGTTGAAGCGGGAAGACCTGATACAATAACAACATCTGTACTCAACGAGCTTAAAAGAGCAGGTGTCGGAAGAATCAGTATCAATCCGCAGACCTTCAATGATGATGTGCTTGAAAAAATCGGCAGAGAGCACAGCTCCTTGCGTACACTTGAGGCGTTCAGACTTGCAAGAGAAGCAGGTCACGATAATATCAATATGGATCTTATTGCAGGACTTCCGACAGATACACTCGGAAGCTTTGAAAAGTCATTGAAGCAGACAATACAGCTTGATCCCGAAAATATTACAATACATACATTAGCTTTAAAACGTTCGTCAAATCTTTTCAGAGAAAATGAAACAGAGATGTCAAGCGGAAAACTGACAGCACAGATGCTTGAAGTTGCAAGTAAGCTTTTGTATGAAAGCGGATATTTCCCGTACTATATGTACAGACAGAGCAGATGCATAGGAAATCTTGAAAATGTCGGTTGGAGTAAACCCGGATACGAGTGCCTTTACAACATCTATATGATGGAAGAATGCCATACTGTTTTAGGTGTGGGCGCAGGTTCGGTAACAAAGCTTAAACAACCAAACGGCACATATATTGAAAGAATTTTCAATTACAAGTACCCCTATGAATATCTTGATAATTTTGATGCTCTGATGGAGAGAAAATCAAGAATTAAAGAATTCTACGAGGAGTTTTATAATGCTGAAAGCAAATAACACATTAAACTCAATCAATTTACAGGTGAATACAAATCCCGAAAAATTTATAGCCGCCTGTGAAGAAAGATATAAAAATATAATAAGCTCAGTAGTTGACAAAATCTGTCAGCGAGAAGGCAGAGAAATTGTCATGCTTGCAGGGCCGAGTGGGTCAGGTAAAACCACCACTGCAAACAAGCTTGTTGAAGAGTTGAAAAAACGAGGACATAATGCCTGTAGAATATCTCTTGATGACTATTATCTTGAAATCAGTCAAATGCCGATTTTAGAGGACGGCTCAAGAGATTTTGAGTGTGTGGAGTCGCTTGATCTTCCGCTTATAATATCAACACTCAATGAGCTGATTGAAAAAGGCGAGAGTGAAATTCCGTTTTTTGATTTCACAATTCCCGGAAGAAGCGAAGAAAAAACAAAAGTAAAAATAGGCGAAGATGATGTAATTATTGTTGAAGGTTTACACGCGCTGAATCCTCAGATATGCGATTACCTTCCGCCTGAAAATCTTTTTAAAATCTATATAAGTGTTTCTTCAAGAATTTATGATGAAGGGAAAATTCTTATGCGAAGGGAAAACCTCCGCCTTGCAAGAAGAATGGTCAGGGATTATCAGTTCAGAAACAGCCCTATTGAGCATACACTGTCTTTATGGAAGAATGTAAGACGAGGTGAAAAGGAATATCTTTTCCCATTCAAAGACCTTGCGGATATGAGAATTAACTCAACTCATATGTATGAGCCGTGTGTTTTCAAAGATATAGCATTACCGTTGCTCAAAGAGGTAAAAGAGGATTCCGAATTTTACAATCAGGCTCAGGAGATAATCAAAGGCTTTGAAAAATTCAGCTTAATTGATGATGTTATGGTACCTGAAGATTCACTCTTGCGTGAATTTTTAGGCCCGAAAGTCAAAGGTTGATTTTTATAGTTTAAAATGTTAGAATACTAAAAAATGAGAAGGATTATGGATTTTTTTGATGATGTAAAAACAACAGCTTCCGACGTTGGAAAGACTGTAAAAAGATATGCGGAAACAGCACTTGAGGTTTCAAAGAAAAAGATTACGGTAATTGACCTTAAAACAAAGCTTAATGAAGCTTATAAAAATCTCGGAAAGCTTTGCTATCGCAACAGTCACAGCGAAGAAGACCTGAGCGAAGCAATAAACGAGCTTATTGCAGAGATTGACAGAATCAACGAAGCGATAAAAGAAAACAACTAAGATTTGGAAGTGTTTAGTATTGGCTGAGAGAAAAAAACAATCAATGCTGAATGGTGCGTTTATACTTGTTGTGGCAACAATGCTTGTAAAGGTTATAGGCGCACTTTACAAAATGCCCCTGACAGCTCTGATAGGAGAGGTCGGCAGAGGATATTTTAATTCGGCATATGAAATTTACACACCGATTTATGCAATATCAATGGCAGGTCTGCCGATTGCCGTTTCGAGAATGGTATCTCAGAATATGGCACTTAAGCGTTACCGCGATGTCCGTGTTATAAAAAATGTAGCAGGAAAAATATTTCTTATAACAGGTATTCTGGGAACATTGATTTTATTGGGATTGGCATATCCCTATGCCCACTTTATAACAAAATCACCTGATACACTCGCAAGTGTTATAGCAATTGCACCGTGTGTATTTTTCTGTTGCATGATGTCAACATACAGAGGATATTATGAAGGCTTAAGCAATATGACTCCGACCGCAGTTTCACAGGTTATTGAAGCTCTGGGAAAATTGATTATCGGACTTGCATTGGCTTTCGGTGTGCTCAAATACGGAATGGCACAGTTTGCAAACGGCGCTGAAATGGTGTTCGGAAAAGTTGTAACAACAGAAGCGGAAGCATTGAGTGCAATATATCCGTATTCAGCGGCGGCAGCAATTTTAGGCGTAACAATAGGTACTGTTGCAAGTTATGTATTCCTTCTGATTCGTGACAAGACGAAGGGTGATACGGTAACCAAAGAAGAACTTCTGATGTCACCCGATCCGCTGACATCAAGGGAAACTGCAAAGATGCTTATATCATTGGCAATTCCCATGGTGTTGAGCTCACTTGTACTTAATATAACAAACCTTATTGATACAGCAACGATACAGAACAGACTGGCATTCGTTGTTGAAAATGACCTCGGAATAATAAAGTCAATGTATGAGGGCTCTTTATTAGGAAGCGGTACACTTGACAAGGATATTCCGAAATATCTTTACGGAGTTTACGGCTCCGCACTTGATTTTAAAAATCTTATACCTACAATCACAATGGCATTGGGTGTCAGTGCTTTACCTGCACTTTCTGCGGCATGGGCTGTAAAGGATGAAAAACAGTCAAAAATTACAATTGAATCTGTTATGAGAATAACAATGCTTATTGCTATGCCGGCAGGTATAGGAATGGCAGTTTTGGCTCAGCCGATACTTACAATTGTTTACGGCGGAAGTAATGCAGAAAACTTAATTCCCATAGCAGCGCCCATTTTGGCACAGTACGGTTTTGCAATATTTATATTTGCGCTTTCAACTCCGCTTACAAATATGTTACAGGCAATAGGCAGAGCAGATATTCCGCTTAAAGCAATCGTTGTCGGTGCAGTTGTAAAGATTATCTGCAATTACATTTTTGTCGGTACACCGAGTATCAACATCAACGGTGCCGCAATCGGTTCAATCGTATGTTATGTGATTGTCGTATTGTGGAATCTTATTGCATTGATAAAGCTCACAGGTGTCAGAATAAATTTTGCATCGGTATTTATCAAACCGACAGTTTCCGCTATACTCTGCGGTGTCGGTGCATGGGTGACAAACAGCCTTCTTTTAAAGGTTATCCCCACAGGAGATATGTCAAGTAAACTCAACGGAGTGACGATTTCTGCGGTAATTGCTATCGGTGTAGCGGTGATTATATACGCAATTTCACTGCTTTTATTGAGAGGAATATCAAAAGATGACCTTGAAATGATACCAAAAGGCAAAAAAATAGCAAAAGTACTTGAAAAATTTGGATTTATAGGTTAAAATACATGTATAGATGTTTAAATGAGAGGGAATGCTCAACTTATGATTGAAAATTTCTCATTCAGAGAAAAGTATGATGTTAACGATTTGTTGACTATCATGGCAATACTCAGAGGCGAGGGCGGATGTCCTTGGGATGCAGAGCAGACACATGAAAGTATTAAGAAAAACTTTATTGAAGAAACCTATGAAGTTATAGAAGCGATCAATAAAGAGGATAAGGATTTGCTTTGCGAAGAACTCGGCGATGTATTGTTGCAGGTAGTTTTTCATGCACAGATGGAAAAGGAAATAGGAGCGTTTGATTTTTCAGATGTTGCAGACGGAATCTGTAAAAAGCTTATTGAACGCCATCCTCATGTTTTTGGTGATATTGAGGTTGATTCTGTAGGCGAGGTTCTTACAAATTGGGACAATATCAAGAGAAAGTCCAAGGGTCAGAAAGACCAGGGACAGTCGATGCTTAAAATCCCGAAGGAATTACCCGCTTTGATGAGAGCGGATAAAATCCAGCAGAAAGCCCATAAGGCAGGTTTTGATTGGGATTCGGTTGACGGCGCAATTGAAAAATTGCACGAAGAAACAACTGAGCTTGAAACAGCAATCAGAAACGGCGATTCCGAAAACATCAAAGAGGAGTTAGGTGACCTTCTTTTCTCGGCGGTAAACATTTCGCGTTTTGTGGATGTTGATGCGGAAGAAGCACTGACCTCGGCAAATGACAAATTTATAGATCGCTTTTTAAAGGTGCAGAAATTAGCAAATGAAATCGGACTTGATATGAATAACGCAAGTTTAGAAGAGCTTGATGCACTCTGGGACAAAGCAAAAGAAATTTAATTTGTATTAGATATCTGTAAGGATGTTTAAATAAAAAATGGAAGGAAAGAATTAATTATGAACAAATCAGAACTTATCAATGCAGTAGCAGAGAAAGGCCTCACAAAGAAAGACGCAGAACTTGCAGTTAACGGTGTTCTTGACACTATTATTGCAGAACTTGCAAAGGGCGAAAAAGTTCAGCTTATCGGCTTCGGTACATTCGAAGTTCGTGACCGTGCTGAAAAGCAGGGCCGCAACCCCAAGACAGGCGAAGCTATGATCGTTCCCGCTTCAAAATCTCCCGCTTTCAAAGCTGGTGCAGCATTCAAAAACGCAATCAAATAAGTAATACTTTTGTTCAAAATGGCAGTAATTCTGAAAAGGATTACTGCCGATTTTTTGTTTTTGGTTGAAAATGAAAAAAAGATGTGATATTATAAAACAAAAAAATGTGACGGATAACATAACACAACAACTCCGTCCCTTTGTGTTTATTTAAAAAGTAGTAACACAGAACATAGGGGACTGTGTGTTACTTGTGTTGTCAGAAAATTTTAAAGATATAGAAAAGGAGTAGAATATGCGACTTGATAAATATTTGAAGGTTTCAAGAATAATAAAAAGACGTACAGTTGCAAACGAGGTTTGCGATGCAAAGCATGTAACGGTTAACGGAAAGGTTGCAAGAGCATCACTTGATGTTAAGGTTGGCGATGTAATTGAAATCACAATGGGTGAAAATGTTACAAAGTATCAGGTGTTGAAAGTTCTTGAACACGCAACTAAAGATGATGCTGACTCAATGTTCAAAAGATTATAAGTTATAAATTCCCTTAATATCTCATACATTATTAGTAACAGATATTAAGGGGTATTTTTTATGGCTGAAGAAAGAAATAACGAAAACATTTTTCACAATATCAACATGGAAAACAGAGAAATGCTTACCGTATCGGGAGTATCAGATGTTGACAGCTTTGACGATAAGGCGGTTACTGTTTTTACTGATATGGGTGAGCTTACAATCAGAGGAGAAAATCTACATATAAATTCATTGTCAACCGAAGTAGGTGAGCTGAGTATGGAAGGCAGAATCGATTCTCTGACATACACAGACAACAGACCGCAGGCAAAAGGCTTTTTCAATAAGGTGTTTCGCTGAATGTTCGGGTTTGGTATCGCAGAGCAGACAAGAACATTTATCCTATCCTTCGGCTTCGGATTTTTATTGGGAATCGTATATGATGCTCTGAGGGTAATAAGAATGATATTAGGAGATTCTGATAAGCTGATTGCCGTTCAGGATATAATTTTTTCCCTGATAACATTTTTTTCGGTGTTCAATTTTTTTCTTGTTGTCAACAAAGGAGAATTCAGGGGTTTTCTGTTTTTAGCTATGACATTAGGATTTTTACTTTACAGATATTCATTCGGAGCATTTGTGCTTTTCCTGTTTGAAAAAGTGATTGCCGTTTTTAAGCGTCTTTTGAAAACGTTATTATTCCCAATTAGAATAATAACTAAGCCGTTGAAAAAATTTTTAATAAAAATTAAAAAAAATTTAAATTTACTCTTGAAAAATACAAAGAATGTATTATATAATAAACTAAGGTTTGGATCTTTACAAAAAAAGATTGGAAATAATGAAAATGATAGAAATGAAAACAAAGAAAAAAATCAAATGGAATTATAAAAAAAGCTTGGTGTTAATTGCAGCGAGTTTTATTCTTATTCCTTGTTTTGTCTTCTCACTTATAAAAATCAGCACTGATATAAAAAAAGAACAACAGATGGTAGAAAGTATCGCACAGCAGTGTGATGCACTTGAAGCCGAGAATGCGGAATTAGAGGCTATGCTTGAGTCCGGTGACAAAGATGCGTATATTGAGCGCGTTGCTCGCGAAAACGGATATGTAAAGCCCAATGAACGCGTTTACGTTGATATATCTGCTGACGAATAATTAAGGGGGCAAACAGTTTTTTATGCCGGTAGAGGTAGGAGCAATTTTTGAAGGTAAGATTACAGGTATCACAAATTTCGGAGCTTTTGTTGAATTTGGTGATAACCTCACGGGAATGGTGCACATTTCCGAAGTCGCAAGTACATATGTTAAGGAAATCAGAGATTATCTGACAGAAGGACAGACAGTTAAAGTTAAAGTAATGTCTGTTGGTGAAGACGGAAAAATCAGTCTTTCAATCAAGAAGGCTGAGGAAAATCATGCAAAAGAAAACAGCGGTCGCAGACCAAACGGCGGAAAGAGATATAGCAGGGACAATGTCTGGCAGGGTCCCAAGACTACTGCACCGACGGAAGGTCAGTCTTTTGAAGATATGATGGCTCGTTTCAAGCAGGTAAGCGATGAAAAAATGAGCGATCTCAAACGCTCAACAGAAGCAAGACACGGCGGTTTTTCCCGTAAAAGATCACAGCAGTAAAACTTAAAATGTATATTTGAAGAGAAGCTTTTTGAAGCTTCTCTTTTTAATTTTTCTGCTCAGGAAATTTAAAAATCCATTAATATTTCAAATGGGAAAAATGCACAAAGATAATCAGAAAAAAATAAAAAATATAGATAAAAGTTATGAATTGAGTAGGAGAAAGTGTTTACAATGTCATAAACTTGTGATAAGATAAATTAGTATAATTATATTTGACTTCTGAAATGGAGGAGTTTTTATGTTGTCAAAAATCTTATCGATCATACTTTCTTTATGTATGCTGTTTTCGTCAGGGCCTGCAGGAACTGTAGTTGACGAAATA
>JAFRZS010000110.1 GCA_017442445.1 Clostridia bacterium | reverse complement strand
GAGACCGTTCAGGAAGTGCGCATCTGAACCGTAGTGGAATACAACACCAACCTCTTTACCTAAGTCCCAGAATCGTTTTGCAAACTTTCTGTCTGACATAACTGCCACTCTGTTTATCTCCCATGCGGTATTTGTATCTCTTGCAAGGGTAAGTAAATCACCAAGCTCGTTATCAGTAATTGATTTTGTTACCGCAAGTTGTTCATCTCTTGTAAAAGTCGATATATATTTACCGACTATTGGGTGTGCAATACAGTCTGCTCTTCCTGATTTCATCAAAGCTTTTACACATTCCATATTGTGTTCTGCATAGCCTCTGGGAGTTTTGTCCTCAGGGTGTTCCCATTCGGGTTGAGAATAATGATTTACCGCATAAAGTCTGTAGTCAAGCTTACTGTTGAGTTCATCGGTATCCGCCCATTTGCCTATTCCGTAACAGAGAAGCTCTGCACCGTAGAGAATTTCAACCTTGTGCTTGGTCGGGAAATATCCGTCAACCAACCACTTCTGAATAGCAATACTTTCAAGCAACGGACAAGTATTATCTTTGCCGTAGTAATGCTCTGTAAATGCGATTTTCTCAAGTCCCAGCTCATCTGCAAGAGGAATTATGCTTTTAATTCTCATTTCGTCTTTTGAACAGTATGAGAGCATATTCGGATGTATGTGCAGATTACATCTCATAAGTTCTTCAATATCATAACATTTTTCGCCAATATACATTATACAGTCGCCACCCTTAAAGTATTAGTATTTCCGGGAGTATCAAGCGGTATTCCCGCTACGATTACCACCCTGTCGCCTTTTTTAACAAGGTCAATCTGCTTTGCGCAGTCTATCGCATGAATGAATAAATCGTCTGAAGTTTTCTGATATCTTGCAAGTACCGGGTAAACTCCCCATGATAAAGCCAACTGATGAAAAGTTTTCTTTACCGGTGTTGCCGCAACGATCGGTACCTGCGGTCTGAATTTTGATGTTCTTCTCGCCGTCTGTCCGTATTTTGAAACAGAAATTATTACACTCGCATTCATATCCTTTGCGGTTGTACAAGCCGCATCGCAAAGTGCGTTTGTGATATCGGTGAAGTCTGTATCATAACGGACATCGCCGTATGCATTCATTTTAAATGCGTCCATTTCGGCTCTTGTAACAATCTTTGACATAACCTCAACAGCAAGTACGGGATATTTACCCATAGCGGTTTCACCTGAAAGCATAACAGCTGATGTGCCGTCAAAAACTGCATTTGCAACGTCACTGATTTCTGCTCTTGTGGGATTTGCGTTATTTATCATTGACTCAAGCATCTGAGTCGCGGTGATTACCATTTTGCCTGAGCAATAGCATTTCTTGATGAATTTTTTCTGCAAACCGGGGAGATATTCAAACTCTACCTCAACACCCATATCGCCTCTTGCGACCATTATACCGTCAGAGTATTCGAGTATTTCATCAAAATTCTCAACACCCTCACTGCTTTCAATTTTTGAAATGATATTGATATCATGTCCGCCGTTGAAATCAAGGAATTTTCTGAGATTTATTACATCGTCCTTATTTCTTATGAACGATGCCGCAACAAAATCAACATCATTTTCTATTCCGAAAAGTAAATCTTCTTTATCTGCATTACTGAGATACGGCATATCAATTCGTGTGCCGGGAAGATTTATTCCTTTTTTATTTGAAATCAAACCACCGCGGATTACCTTGCATGCAATATCTTCCTCGGTTGCGGAAATTACCTCAAGTTCAATATTTCCGTCATCAATAAGAATTGTTGCGCCCTCTGCCACCTGCTGAGGTAAGGAGGGATATGTTATTGCAACTTTTGTATTATCTCCTGAAATATTTTTTGTTGTAAGAGTAAAAGTATCTCCGTCTTTAATTACTGCTTTTGAATCTTTAAATTCTTTTATTCTTATCTCAGGACCTTTTGTGTCAAGCATAATCGCTACAGGTTTTTCCATTTCGTCGCGAAGCTTT
>JAFRZS010000109.1 GCA_017442445.1 Clostridia bacterium | reverse complement strand
ATTGCACCCTGACCTCCGAAAATCCATGCGACAAGGTCAAATTGAAAGAGACCGATACCGCCCCAGTTAAGAGCACCGATGATAACCAATGCCAATGAAATTTTATCAAGCATAACTTTCAACTCCTTAATACTTGTTGAAGTTATTATTGGCCGATAAAATTTATTTATTCAAAAAAAGTTCCGTGTCTTAAAGGTTTTGTGAGGAAAACCTCGGGAATAATAGTTTTAAGCTCTTCAACACAGTTTTCGGCATCGCTTTTATTTTCAAAAATACCGAAAACAGTCGGACCCGAACCGCTCATACAAGCCGTTTTGCAGTTATTTTTACGCATTACGGATTTTATATTAACTCTTTCCGGAACTTCAATTACCTGTTCAAAAACGTTTGAAGAAAGAGCAAACATTTTTTCAAAATCGCCGTTTACTGCCGCATGAAGCAGGTTGCAGTTATCAGGATGTTTGATGTTATTTGCAGAATCAAAGGCATCATAAGCACCTTTTGTTGAAACACCTGCTTTCGGCTTTGCAAGAACGATATATACATCGGGTAACGGCTGTAAAGGTGAAAGCACTCCGCCTATATCCTGTGACAACATCGTACCGCCGACAATACAGAACGGAACGTCAGCTCCGACCTTTACACCTATATCGCAAAGTTCTTTCTGTGTAAAGCCTGTATTGAACATTTCATTGAGTGCAACTATAACTCCTGCACCGTCTGCGCTACCGCCTGCAAGTCCTGCTGCGTGGGGAATACGCTTAGTAATATCAATCTTTATGCCGGGATTTTCAATGTTTGCCGCATTGAAAAAAGCCTTTGCAGCCTTAGCGGCAATATTGGAGTCATCTGTAGGAATGTCAGGGATATTACATGTAATGCAAATTCCTTTACACTCGCATTTTTCGACTTTTATCGTGTCATATAAATCGACAGATTGCATTATCATAAAAAGGCTGTGATAACCGTTATCAAGCCTTTTTACTATGTCAAGGGATAAATTGATTTTTGCTGCTGCATTTACAGTAATCATTTTCCGCTCCTGAGTTCTTCAACAAAATCTCCGATACGCTTCAGAGCTTCTGCAAGGTGGTCTGTTGAGTAGCAGTAAGAAACGCGTATATAACCCTCACCGCAATCACCGAAAGCGGTACCGGGAACAACTGCAACTCTTTTCTTCTCAAGTAACTGCGCACAGAAGGTTTCTGAGTCAAGTCCCGTACTCTTGATACAGGGGAAGCAGTAGAAAGCACCTTCAGGCTCAAAAGTATGAAGACCTATGAGGTTAAAGCCTGATACAACAAGTCTTCTTCTTGCATCGTATGTTTTGTGCATATAATTTATATCGACATCGCCGTTTCTCAAAGCCTCAATAGCGGCATACTGAGAAATTGTATTAGCACTCATGATAGCGTGCTGATGCATCTTTGTTATAGCGGCAATAAGCTCCTTGGGGCCGATAGCGTAACCAAGACGCCAACCTGTCATTGAATAAGCCTTTGAGAAGCCGTTGATGATAACAGTCCTTTCCTTCATGCCGGGAATTTCAGCCATTGAAACATGGCGTTTACCGCCGTAAGTAAGTTCACCGTAAATTTCATCGGAAATAACAATGATATTTGTATCCTTGATAACCTCAGCAATAGCTTCAAGGTCTTCTCTTTCCATGATACCGCCTGTGGGGTTGTTGGGATAGGTGAGAACGAGAAGCTTACTTTTAGGAGTAATTGCAGCCTTTAAAGCTTCGGGTGTAAGTCTGAATCTGTCTTTTTCTTCTGTTACAATCGGAACATAAACACCGTTACTGATTGATGTAAGAGGAGAGTAGCAGACATAAGAAGGTTCGGATACCAAAACCTCATCGCCGTCTTCCAATAAAACTCTGAAGCAAAGGTCTAAAGCTTCGGAACCGCCGATTGTAATAAGAACATCGGTATCACCGCAATAGTCAACATTGAAACGGCGCTTATAGTAAGCAGCAATTTCGCGTCTTAATTCTGTAAGACCTTTGTTTGATGTGTATTTAGTATGACCTGATGCAATAGCATTGATACCTGCCTGACGGATGTGTTCGGGAGTGGGAAAATCGGGTTCGCCGATACCTAATGAAATTACATCGTCATATTCCTCGCAGATATCAAAGAACTTTCTGATACCCGAAGGTTTAACATCGCGTATTCTCTTATTGAGTAATTGGTTAAAATCTATCATTTTATATTCTCCTATTCAATGGGTATTTGTATTGGTTCGCGGTTCTGATAAAGTGTAACACTGTCAAATCCGCAATCTTTGGCAATATTCATGCCTTCATTTATTCCTGCTCCTAAATGCTCGGCATAGTGGGCATCTGAGCCGATTGTTATATATTTACCGCCGAAGTCCTTGAAGCGTTTTACGATATTCGCCTCCGGCATTGTTTTTTTGAGATTCTGTCTGAGTCCTGAGGTATTGATTTCCAAAGCAAGTTCTTTTTCTGCGAGAGTTTTTAAAATCAGATTGATTTTATCGTCATATTTTGATAAATCAACAGGAATTTTACTGTCTCCAACGATATATCTCAGAGGGTAGGTGAGATGTGCAAGAGTGTCAAAGTTGCCCCAATCAACAAGATTTATAATTTCATCAAAGTATTTGTCAAGCAATTCGGGAACATTTTCCTTGCTGTAATCAAGATACCAGAAATCCTGCATTCCTCTGAGGTTATGAACAGAACCGATTACAAAATCGTACTTTTGACTGTTGAGGATTTTTTCGGAGGTTTCAATATCATATACAGGCTGACCTAATTCTATGCCTTTACATATTATCATTCGACCTCTGAAAGCAGACTTGGCTTTTGATATTTCAAAGAAAGATTGAAGCGCAGAGCGTTCAAGCTGTTGTTTATCGGGAGTATCAATATCACTGTGGTCTGTGAAGGCAAC
Source organism: Clostridia bacterium (assembly GCA_017442445.1). Classification (GTDB taxonomy): domain Bacteria; phylum Bacillota; class Clostridia; order Oscillospirales; family Acutalibacteraceae; genus RGIG2945. The sequence goes on along the minus strand of JAFRZS010000109.1, from coordinate 6,365 downwards.
GGCTCGAAGACCTAACATCTGCGCTCGTTCACAGAGATATGTTGTTGAATGATTGCCGTCAAAAGAGTTATCGGTATGAACGTGCAAATCAAGTAATTTCTTGTATTGCATACAATTACCTCCATTCTAAATAGCTAATATACCATAAATTTCAGAAAAATAAAAGTAAAAAATAAAAAATTACAAAAAAAATTGAAATTATGTATTTTTTGTGATAGAATATTAGACAGAATTTTTAAGGATAGGTGATATATATGCGCGCTGTTATTACTGTAGTAGGTAAGGATATGGTGGGTATCCTTGCGAAGGTATCAGGATTTTGTTCTGAATACTCAGCAAATGTTATTGAAGTTTCTCAGACAATTTTGCAGGATATGTTCTGCATGATAATGCTTGTTGACTTAAAAGCATGTACTGTTGAGTTTTCTGATTTTGCAAAAGCACTTCAAAAATCAGGTGAAGAACTTAACTTATCAGTTCATGTAATGCATGAGGATATTTTCAATACAATGCATCATATATAAGGAGTAGCCATGTTAAATACTAAAGACATATTAGAAACCATCCACATGATAGAGGATGAAAATCTTGATATCAGAACAATAACAATGGGAATTTCTCTTTTTGACTGTTGTTCAACTGACCCCGACACAACTTGCACAAAGATATACGATAAAATTACTACATATGCAAAAAATCTTGTTGCAGTCGGAAATGAGCTTGAAACAAGATACGGCATTCCGATTATAAATAAGAGAATTTCCGTAACACCGATTTCAATGATAATGGCGGCATCGGGCGGTGATCCCGTAAAGTATGCGCTTACTCTTGAAAAAGCATCAAGAGAAGTCGGAGTTAATTTCATAGGCGGTTTTTCTGCGTTAGTACAGAAGGGTTTTACAAAGAGTGATGAAGCACTTATCAATAGTATTCCCGAAGCATTGGCTGTCACAGACCACATCTGCTCAAGTGTAAATATCGGCTCAACAAAAGCAGGTATAAACATGGATGCAGTAAAGCTTATGGGTAAAATTGTTAAAGAAGCGGCGGAAAAAACTGCAGACAGAAACTGCATAGGTGCTGCAAAGCTTGTTGTATTCTGTAATGCTCCCGACGATAATCCGTTCATGGCAGGTGCTTTCCACGGAGCAGGTGAGCCTGAGTGTGTAATAAATGTCGGTGTATCAGGCCCCGGCGTTGTAAGAAGTGCCCTTTCAAAAATACCCGATGGCGATATTACAGATGTAGCTGATGTTGTTAAGAAAACGGCATTTAAAATAACAAGAATCGGACAGTTGGTTGCAAATGAAGCTGCAAAAATGCTGAATGTACCTTTTGGTATAGTTGACTTATCTTTGGCACCGACACCCGCAGTAGGTGACTCTGTTGCCCATATCTTAGAGGAAATGGGACTTGAACAGTGCGGATGTCACGGCACAACGGCGGCATTGGCAATACTCAATGATGCTGTAAAGAAAGGCGGCACAATGGCATCTTCTCATGTTGGCGGTCTTTCAGGTGCATTTATACCCGTATCAGAAGACGCAGGCATGATTGATGCGGCTGTCAGCGGTGCACTTTCAATACAGAAGCTTGAAGCTATGACGGCAGTATGCTCTGTAGGTCTTGATATGATCGTTGTACCCGGTAACACAACTCCCGAGGTTATCTCTGCAATTATCGCTGACGAAGCGGCAATCGGCATGATTAACACAAAAACAACAGCAGTACGTCTTATTCCTGCAATAGGCAAGGATGTCGGCGATACTCTTGAGTTTGGCGGACTTTTAGGAAGCGGACCCGTAATGCCTTTATCTGAAATTTCTCCCGCAAAGTTTATTAACCGTGGCGGAAGAATTCCTGCACCTATCCAATCACTTAAAAACTAAAGGAATCATTATATGAATTATGCAGTTATAGGAACAGGCTGGATTGCAGAATCTTATATAAGAGGAACGCAGTTGGCTGAAAATATAAATCTGACGGCAGTTTATTCAAGAACAGCCGAAAAAGGACTTGAATTCGGAAGCAAATTTTCCTGTACCAATATATATACAGATTTAAATGAATTTGCGAAAGCAGAGGAATTTGATTCTGTATATATCGCAAGTCCGAATGTTTTTCATTACAGACAGAGTAAGCTGATGCTTGAAAACGGAAAAAATGTAATATGCGAAAAACCCGCGGCAGTAACACCTGAACAGTTAACAGAACTGTTTGAACTGGCAGAATCAAAGGGTCTTATTTTTACCGAAGCTATGATGATGGCATATAACCCGGTTTCTTTAAAAATAAAAGAAGCAATCGGAAAAATCGGTGAGGTACATTCGGCTCACTTTGATTTCAGTCAGCTCTCATCAAAATACCCTGCATATAAAAGGGGAGAGCTTCCGAATATTTTCAATCCTGAAATGGCAACAGGCTGTCTTATGGACTTGGGTTGTTATTGCGTTTATGCTTCGAGTTACTTTTTCGGAATGCCCGATGCAATGACGGCACATTCTGTATTTCTTGATACAGGCGCCGATGCATCAACCTCTGCAATACTCATATATCCTGATATGGATATATCAATAACATCATCAAAAGTAGGTCAGGATTTCTGCGGTTCGCAGATAATAGGGGACCTCGGAACAATAAAGATTGAATCTATCTCAAAACTCACAAATTCCGAAATTATTTTCAATGACGGAGTTCGTGAAAAAATCTGCGGTGATGTACCGAAAGAGGTACTTATGAAATATGAAGCAGAATCCTTCAGAGATTTCGTATCGGATTATGAACAAAATAAGAACAAATATCTGAATGCAAAGAAACATTCAATCAATACATGCATAATGATGCAGGATATCAGGGAAAAAGCTGGAATAATTATTCAAAAATAGCTATACCATTGAGTATAGCTGTTTTTTATTTTTTGTTAAAAATTTCATAAAAATTTCGCAATCATATTGACAAAATTGTGCGTTCGTGATATCATTCTTGTATGAATATTATAATGTACCGGAATGGTATGTTTATGTATCGAAAGACTTTGATTTGAGGTGTTTGCTGTATGGCTGAACAGAAGAAAAATACCAACACTAAAAAAACGCGTAGTTCAGGACTCAGAAGTCTTGAATTATGGTATCGTCCTGTTTTTGATACTCACCTCAACATGGCAATTGATTTTGAAACATCGTTGAGAATAAACGATAAGACAATGGGTGTTATCTTACCTGAGACATTCTTACCGATAGCTGAGAAATCAACACAGATATGCGATCTTGATTATTGGATGATAGAAGAAGCTTGTGAGGCTATCAAAAGATGTGAAAAGAGAGAAGTGGATATCAACAGTCTGATAGTTCCTATTTCTGTCAAGCATATGGCAAGAAAGAATATCGTTACAAAGATAATGAAAATTCTTGATGCTAAAGATACTTCACCTGATAAATTCTGCTTCAAGCTTAATCAGAGTATTCTTGAAGCTGACAAAGCACAAGTCATTGAAAACATACAGGCTCTTCGTGAGCAGGGCTTTTTCATTGAGATTGATGATTTCGGAACAGAGTACACATCGTTGACTCATTTAAGCCACTATGAAGTTGATTACATAGGTATTCACGAAAGTCTTCTCGATGATATTGAAGAATCTGAACGCGCACAGAACATTGTTCAGGGTATCATTGATTTTACTAAGAAGATTGAAACTCAGGTCACGGTTGACGGAATCAATTCTCCTGAACGCGCAGAGCTTTTAAAGAAGATGGGCGCTGACAGGATGAAGGGTAGCCTCTACGGCAAACCGGTTAAAGAAAAACAAATCAAAGGTGACTGATTATTAAATTTTGTGGAAAGGAGATGGGTTGATTGAGCCGCAAACCTAAACCGACGCCCGAGCCGATTGAAGGACAAGAGCGTAGGGAAGTCAGAACTGAGGCTAAAAAGGTAAGAAAGCGTAATCATGTATTGAGAATACTTTTTGTCATTCTTTTGCTCTTGATATTATTAATGTCAATCAGCTACGCTTGTGTAAGCTTCGTAAACAAAGCAGGTAGATTTACTATAAATCTTGATCCTGACGCATACAATGTCGGAATATCCATTTCGGATACGAAGGATTTTAAAAATCCGACTATTATGCTTTCAGGCGATCCGATTGAGAATATGGACAACATCACTAAGGAATGGATTCTTAATCATAAGTCATCAAGCTTTTACAATCCTAATGATCCGACTTACAGAACCTTTGCGGATGTTGACAATGTTGACGGAAGTCACAACGGTCAGAATTACATAGCCTATACCTTCTACATAAAGAACACGGGCAAAGAAAAATGCGGTTATAACGCATCACTTGACATTCTGTCCTCTACAAAAGGAACAGATGACGCTATGAGAGTCATGGTTTACTACAACGGTGAACCTACAGTATATGGTAAAACCCCGAGAGAAGACAACAAGCACGATAAATATGCTTGGTTTGAAATTGACAAAACCTTTAAAGACTCTAAAACGGTTATGGAAATGTCAAACAGAAATTTCAAAGTAGGGGATACGGACAAATTTACCGTAGTACTTTGGCTCGAAGGATGGGATCCTGAATGTGTAAACGATATTCTGGGAGGTGAAGCAAAGCTGGAAATGAACTTTGATGCAATCAAAGTTGATGAAAAAGAGGTTTGATGTTTGGGGGAGACATCAGATATCTTAGTGTCCGGCAGACTTTTTCCCGAAGGATACACATTTGAGATATAAAAACAAACAAAAAACAATTTTGGAGGAAATTATTATGAAAAAACGTTCATTAGTTTCTGCTATTGCAATGCTTGTAGTTTCAGCTATCGTTTTGACATCTGCAACATTCGCATGGTTCGCAACAGGTGACACAGCAACAGTTAACCAGATCAGCGCTTCTGTAAGCAACGCTGAAGGTTCAATCCTTATTTCTGCTGACGGTAACGAATGGAAAACAGTTCTTACAACTGCTGACCTTACAGCTGTTACAACAAACACACTCGCTTCAACTCTTTCTCCCGTTTCTGTAACTCCCGGCACACAGGGTATCGGTAGCATCGTTTCAGGTGCTATTGAAGAAGGCGTTTTCACAGCAACTGAAGCAGCTGGCAAATATGTTCAGTTCTCAGTTCTCGTAAAATCAGACGTTAACTGCACAGTTGATGTAGCTCCCGTTTTCACACATACTCAGGCTTATGTATTCGCAGGCTTAACAGTTAACGGCACATTCACAGTTGCAGGTACAGGTTCATACCTTCCCTACACAGGTGCTGCAGGTGATACAGCTAACGATACAAACGGTAACGCAATCCTTGATGGCGACGAAACAACAGCTCTCGGCGCACAGGTTGACGGTGTTTCTTCATTGAACACATCAATCGATCTCGTTGCTGGTGAAGCTACACAGCTTACATTCTACATGTGGGCTGAAGGTCAGCACGCTGACTGTAAAGGTCAGACAGCTGATACAGCTACTCTTGCTATCAACTTCACAAAGCAGGCAGCTACAGCTGAAGGCTAATAATTATAGTTTAATTAACTTATAATTTATTTAACTTCTAATTACTTAATACCAAGCGGAGTAACATCCGCTTGGTAGCTCCCCGAGCAAAAGCTCCCCCATTATGTAGGGGCGGTTCAAAAATCGCCCGATACAATTAAGCTTAATTTTGTGGGCTGTTTTTGAACAGTCCCTACAAAGACTGAAAAACTGCCGCAGCTAATGCGGCTGTGGCAGTTTTTTGTAGAAGTGCAATTTATGTCTTATATTTCTAAATATAAAATATAAATTACATTTTTACAAAAATTTTAAGAAAGCGATGGCAGATAAACTATGGCTAAAGAAGGTTCTAAGAAAAAAATCGGTTCAATAATTGCCGATGTGCTTGTTGCACTGGTAGTTATTTTTGCCGCAGTGATAACAATAATGGTTATCAGCTCAACACAGAATGAAACCAAAACACCAAGTCTGTTCGGATATGCGGTGATGAATGTTGAATCTGACTCCATGGTGAGTGAAAAAGGTTTTTCACCCGGAGATTTGATAATCGTCAAGCTTCTTGATGATGAAGAGGTTGATAAGCTTGAAATAGGCGATGTAGTTTCTTACAGTATGTATGATAAAGAAACAAGCTCAAAAATTGTTAATACTCATAGAATTGTTGAGAAAAATGAGTATGGCGGAAGGATGTTCTACCGAACAAAAGGTGATAATGAAACCTTTGTGGATTTGGATCAGGCGTCATACAGAAACATTTTAGGAAAATGGACAGGAGCTAAGATCTCAGGACTCGGAACAGTATTCAAGTTCCTTCGTTCACAGTTAGGATTTTTCCTTTGTATCCTTCTTCCGATTGCGTTGTTCT
>JAFRZS010000011.1 GCA_017442445.1 Clostridia bacterium | reverse complement strand
CTGCCATTCTTCTGAACGCGGATTTGTGTTAAACTTGAGTTCGCCGTCAAGATCTTCTTCAAGCAACTCTACAACCTTATCCTTTCCTATATACTGCTCTAACAACTCACACGCACGAATATCCTGAAGCGCGTAATTGAAAACTTTTAATCTGAGCGATACCAATGCAGTTCCGTCAAAATCAGGATATACCGTATAAGCATCTCCTGAGGGGAATGCATCGTTAGCATCACTGATACCGAACGGATTTATCGGTCTTACGGAAAGCTTTGAGAACCAGAAATTATATCCCCAATGCAAGAAACCTGCTATACCGTATTTATACATCTGGATGCCGATTATTCTGGTTCTTCTTGAAGGCATCGCCATAAATCTGTTAGAGTAATCCTGGTGCGGTCCGCAACAATAATATGTCCAGAGTTCAGAAACTTTTCCCGCAAAATCGTCAACTCTTTCAGTTATCGGAATCGGTAATGTAATGAGACCTTTTTCATAATACTCAACGTGTGACAACGCATCTATTATCTTATAATCTGAAAAATAATCTCTTGTAATCTTACTTGCCTTTGCATAGTCTTCAATGCAGTTTTCGTTGGGTTCGTCTGATACGTGGAAATAACATACATCTGTTATGCCAAGCTTGTCTGTTTCTTCCCTGATTGCCTTTGAAAATGCCGCAAGGAATGCTACATACTCGTCACTTGCGCCCTCTGTTTCCCAACCGAATATCTTTTTGTATTCACCGTCAACGGTAGCCATAACCTTCGGGCAATACTTTGCACCCCACTGTGTAAAGAGATGTGCCATTTCAAAGTACTTGATTGAATACTTCTGACAAAGCTTAACCCACTTTTCAAAATTTTCAAAACCGAAAGAATACTCACCGTTGTTCTGATATACATCAACAAGCTGAACCGTCGGTCTTTCAGAACCGACTGCCGTATCAAGTGCCGGTGTAAAAATCGGTGTTAAAATCATATTCATACCATGCTCAACATAAGTCTTGATGAAATTTTCAACAATTCTCCAATACTCATCGCTGAAAACATCGGTTCTGTAATAAGTTGCAATACAGTCACTGTGGAACCAGTCAGTATTGATTAATTTCTGTTCAGGCAACTCCGCATCAAGAATTTCTACGGTAAGACCTGCTTCTCCGAGTAATGTTTGATCATTGGCAATAAACTTGACTTTTACTTCGTACTCACCTGCTTCGACCTCACCCTTTGTATCAACCTCAAACCAATAAGTCTGCCAGCAATCTAACAAAGATCTGTTGATTTCTTTTAAGGGTAAAAGCAAATCAGGTATAGCTAACGGAGTTGTTGTTAACATATCGCCGTCGTTATATACGTATATGGGAAGATTTGAGTGAATCGGCTCTACCCTGTATATTTTTATGTAATCGGATAATGCTGACTCGACCTCGATTTTTTCAAGATCGGGACGGAAATTGTCAGGTTCAAACTTTGCAAAATACGAAACCTGGAAAGACTCTTTTTCATTTTTCAGAATCTGTAATCTGCTTATCTCAACATTTTTAGGTTCTTCGTTTGGAAAAACTTTTGCAAGTGAACTGAAAACTTTTGTTTTAAAATAGTTGCTCATAATATCGTTCCTTTCTTTACTTATATATTAATATGGGCAATTATATTATTAAATTTGGTCTGAGATAACTTATGCTGTGGCAAATTCAGCCAAGCCTATGATTTTGCTTCCTCTAATATTTTTAATATATCTTCACTTGTAAAGCTGTGAACCTTATTGCAGAAATGACAGACAACTTCTGTTTTTTCATCCTTTGCCATTTCGCGAAGCTCTTCCTCACCTGTTGTGATAAGAGCCTTTTTTACTCTCTCGGCAGAACAGTTACAACGATACTCAACCTCTGATTCGTCAAGCACTTCCAAATCAAACGAGTAAAGTACTTTTTTGCAGATTTCTTCGGGAGTAAGTCCGTCTGTAAGCATCTTTGTAATAGGTTCAACTGTCTGTATGCACTTTTCAACCTCGTCTATTGTGCTGTCAAGTGCTGTCGGTAAAAGTTGGATTATAAATCCACCGGCTTTTATTATCATATTATTATGGCAAAGCACTCCCAGAGCGCACACTGTCGGAGTCTGTTCACTCTGTGCATAATATGCTGTTATATCCTCAGCAACCTCACCCGATACCAACGGAGTCTGTCCGATGTAGGGCTCTTTTAAGTTGAGGTCTTTTATTACCGTCAGGAAACCGTTGGTTCCCATAGCGCCTCCGACATCAAGTTTTCCGTTAGCCTTCAGAGGTAAATCTACTCCGGGATTTGTAACATAACCTCTGACATTGCCTGATGAATCTGCAACAGCTATTGCAGAACCCAGTTCACCGCCGCCGTTCATTCTGAGTGTTACGCTGTCATCCTTACCTTTTAAAGATGCACCCATGAAAACACCCGCTGTCAAAAGTCTTCCGAGTGCCGCAGATGCAACATGAGTTGTCCTGTGTATTCTTGCAGACTTTGCAACTATATCAGTTGTATCTGCTGCCATAGCAATCAGAGTTCCGTCTGTCGAAATACATCTTGTAAGCTTAGCCATCTAATTCAATCCTTCTTTGCTACGATAAAAATTCTTTCTGATTTTTCATGCGGAATCTCGTTTGTCATTTCATCAAACACACTGACAACACTCATTCCGCTTTCTTTCAGCATATCAAGGAGTTTTTCCGTATCGTATGCCTTTTCCGAAAAATTCTCTTCTTCTCTGTAATAGACATCCTCGTCCTTTTCAAAGAAGTTAAGTGTTATATTTACAGTACTTTCATCATCTTCAAGCTCATTCTGCCACACACAGAATACTTCCTCGGTTTCATAAACAAAAGTATTATTCCCGAGAATTTCTTTGTG
>JAFRZS010000108.1 GCA_017442445.1 Clostridia bacterium | reverse complement strand
CCTTGGTTGAGCCTTTCTGAAGCAGGTGATATCCACGCAGTTCCCATTTCACACGGTGAAGGCAGATTTGTAGCATCAGACGAAATGATTGCAAAGCTTATCGCTAACGGACAGATTGCAACACAGTATGTTGATGTAAACGGAAATCCGAGCGATATCACAGCATACAATCCCAACGGTTCTGTATGTGCTATTGAAGGTATCACAAGTCCTGACGGACGCGTCCTCGGTAAGATGGCTCACAGTGAGCGTCAGGGCAACAACCTTTATAAGAATGTTGTTGGAGAGAAAGATCAGAAGATATTCGCATCAGGCGTAAGATACTTTAAGTAAGATACTTTAAGTAGTTTGGCTAAATTTGCCCATAGCACCATTTTAGCGTTCGGGGCGGTGCACACAGGCACAGCACCCTCACTCAAAACGGCACTCTGAACAAATTTATCTCAAACTTGAATAGAAGAAAATACTCAGACAGGGGACGGTTCTCTGTCTGAGTATATAACAGATACGAAAGAAGTAGATTTATATGAAATACGTAGTTGTTTTATATGACGGTATGGCAGATTATCCCGTACCCGCACTCGGAAATAAAACTCCGATGGAACTTGCAAAAAAACCGAACTTTGATGCTTTGGCTCAAAAGGGCGAGGTTGGTCTTGTAAAGACAGTCCAGGACGGAATGAAACCCGGAAGCGATGTTGCAAATTTAAGTGTAATGGGATATGATGCAAAAAAATATTACACAGGCCGTTCTCCGTTGGAGGCGGTCAGCATCGGTGTAAAAATGGAGGATACAGATGTTGCATTGAGATGTAATGTTGTAACTCTTTCCGATGAAGAAGACTATACCAAAAAGACAATGGTTGATTATTCCGCAGGTGATATCTCAACAAAAGATGCGGAAGAAATAATAAAGACAATACAAGAAGAATTAGGAAACGAAATCTTCACTTTCTACAGCGGTGTTATGTACCGTCATTGTCTTCTCTGGAAGAACGGAACAACCGATTTAGGTTCAATGACACCTCCTCACGATATTTCGGGAAAGGTTGTCGGAGAATATCTTTCAGATTCAGAAAACGCAAAGCCTCTTATTGATATGATGAAAAAGAGCGCGGAGATTCTGAAAAATCACCCTGTTAATTTAAGAAGAATAAAAGAGGGTAAATTACCCGCTAACTCAATCTGGTTATGGGGCGAAGGCAAAAAGCCGATGCTTGATGATTTCTATGAAACATATAAAGTCAAGGGCAGTGTTATTTCTGCAGTTGACCTTCTCAAAGGAATCGGTATCTGTGCGGGAATGAATACTCCCGAGGTTGAAAATGTAACAGGTTACATTGATACAAACTTTGAAGGCAAAGCAAAAGCTGCAGTGAAAGAGCTTGAAAACGGTCAGGATTTTGTATATATCCACATCGAAGCTCCTGACGAATGCGGTCACAGAAACGAGCCTGAAAACAAGGTTCGTGCAATTGAGCTTATTGATGAAAAGGTTTTACCGATTATCATTGAGGCTTTAGAGAAATATGATGATTATAAAATCATGATATTACCCGACCACCCCACACCGATTGTAACTTTAACACACGCATCAGACCCCGTACCCTATATGATTTATCATAAGAAGAACGAAATTGACGGTGTCGAAACAATCAATGAAAATACAGCCAAAGCGACAGGCAATTACATTGAAGAAGGATATACTTTGATGAACAAATTTATCAACGGATAGTATTTGCCCACAGCACTATTTTAGAACTCAGACAGGGGACGGTTCTGTGTCTGAAAGATGAGAAAGGAATGTTAAATATGAGCGATTATAAAATAAATACCAAATGCATACAGTCGGGATATACTCCCAAAAACGGTGAGCCGAGAGTTATTCCGATTGTTCAGAGCACAACTTTCAAATATGAAACATCTGAAGCGATGGGCAGACTTTTTGACCTTGAGGATACAGGTTATTTCTACACAAGACTTCAGAATCCGACAAACGATTATGTAGCTGCAAAGATTGCTGACCTTGAAGGCGGTGTAGGTGCTATGCTTACATCTTCAGGACAGGCTGCATCATTTTTCTCTGTATTCAATATCGCATCAGCAGGTGACCACATCATCAGCTCAAGCGAAATTTACGGAGGTACTTTCAATCTTTTCAATGTTACAATGAGAAAGCTCGGAATTGATTTCACATTCATCTCACCCGATGCAAGTGATGAAGAAATCAATGCAGCGTTCAAAGAAAACACAAAGGCTGTTTTCGGTGAAACAATTTCAAATCCTTCACTCACAGTTCTGGATATTGAAAGATTTGCAAATGCCGCACACGCACACGGTGTTCCGCTTATCGTTGACAACACATTCGCAACACCCATCAACTGTAGACCCATTGAATTCGGTGCAGATATCGTAATTCATTCAACAACCAAATATATGGACGGTCATGCAACAAGTGTCGGCGGTGTAATCGTTGACAGCGGTAACTTTGACTGGACACAGAATGATAAATTCCCCGGTCTTACTACTCCCGATGATTCATATCACGGCATAATTTATACAGAAAAGTTCGGCAAAGCAGCATACATCACAAAGGCTTGTACACAGCTTATGCGTGACCTCGGTTCAATTCCTTCACCGCATAATGCTTTCCTTCTGAATTTAGGACTTGAAACACTTTTCTTGAGAATGCCCCGTCATTGTGAAAATGCGATGAAGGTTGCAACCTATCTCGAAAATAATGATAAAATCGCTTGGGTAAATTATCCCGATTTAGAAAGCAACCGTTTCAACGCACTTCAGAAAAAATATCTTCCCAACGGTTCTTGCGGTGTTGTATCATTCGGAGTCAAGGGCGGAATGGAAGCTGCGATGAAATTTATGAACAGCTTAAAACTTGCCGCAGTTGTAACTCATGTTGCAGATTGCCGTACCTGTGTACTTCATCCTGCGAGTGCAACTCACAGACAGCTCACTCCCGAACAGCTTAAAGAAGCAGGAATCGGTGAAGACCTTATCCGTTTCTCAGTTGGTATCGAGGATGTCGAGGACATCATCGCTGACATTGAACAGGCTCTCAATGCCTGATAAAAGCTCTGATGTTTTAGAGTTTAATAAATCAAAGTTCATAGCGTGAATATAAAAGCCTTCCAGTTCATCATGGTTGGCTTTTGCTTTTTGCATCTGCTCTATTGCAGAGTCAAGGAGTTCTTTTTCTGCTTTCAGATTGAATGATGTTCTGTTTGAAATATCAGCAGAGTCACATAAAAACCTTTTTGAATGAACGGTTTTCTGATTTTTTAATTTTATATTATGGAATGAATTTGAAGTGATGACCGCGAGATGCAATTCGGGAATAATAATATGCTCTAAAATATCAGGGGAAACAGGGCAGTATGAGGTTATAATATTGTGTCCGCAACCGAGTGCATAACAGCGCAATTCCTGTAATATTGCAGCGGCAGATGCACCTGTATCGTCTTTTATAACCGTAATTTTATTGCACAATTTTTCAATTGTTTCAGAGCAGAAAATAAGTCCTTTTGGAGTAACTGCACTTAAAAATCTCTTTTCTTCTCTGCCAATTTTACCTGACGGTGTATCAAAATTTTTTGATGCAAAGCGTGTTGCGAAACGGCGGATTTTTTTGACATCAAGATGCTTTTTTGAAAGTCTTAAATTATCTTTCTTCAGCGTCGCCGCCGCGGCTAAAAACTGCATACATTTTCTGTGGTAGTGAGAATTTGATTTTGTAAGCTTTATTATTTCTCTACCGTTTGCTTTTAGTTTTTTACTGTCCCAACAATCGCCGAGGTTTATTATTTCTTCAACGACTCCCGGGAATTTAGGTTCAAGAATGTGAGGCGATGTTCCGTCTGCAATACAGATTTTTTTGTTGGGTATTATTACCGCGTCAAGCGAGTCCGGGTCTGATGAACAGGGAACAAGAATTACATCTTCATCAAAGCGTTCTGCAACAGATACAAATTTTTTCATAAGACTTGATTTCCCTGTGCCGGGACCGCCTTTGAGAATATACATTTTCATTTCAGGAGTTTTTTCGTACAGGCTGTCAAAACAGGAAATGAAGCCCTGAGATGTGTTTGATGCGTAAAAATATTGTAATTTCATACAATTCCTCCTTTTAAATTTATTTTATGACGGACGAACTTTTAAAGTTACATAAAAAATTTCGACAATTATCTCAAAAAACACTTTATTCTTTTGAAAAAGTATGATACAATAAATCTATATAGTTTAAATTAGGAGTGGTACTTATGAATAAAAATAAGGTCAGACTCAATATATATTCTTCGGAGTATGTTATCTGCAGTGACGAAACACCTGAATATGTTTCGGAGCTCGGTAGTGATATTGACGATAGACTCAGCGCTATCATGAAGAATAACCCGAGAATATCTGTTATTCAGGCAACAGTTCTTTTAGCGTTGGAATACGCAGATAAAGCGAAGAAGAACGAAAAAGGTATTGAAAAATTGCGCAGTCAGATAAAGGATTATTTAGAGGACGCTTCAGCGGCAAGAATGGAATCAGAACTTGCTAAGAGAGAAGCGGAAAGACTTGCAAGAGAGAACGAAGCCTTAAGACTTAAAATGTCAGGAAACAACGGTTCCTCAGGCAGATATTAATATTTATCCGAAAGGAATTTTTATAGATGGAAATACTTTCCCCTGCCGGTAGTATGGAAGCTTTAGTTGCTGCTGTCCGTTCAGGTGCCGATGCGGTATATCTTGGCGGAAAAAATCTCAATGCGCGCAGAAATGCGGGTAATTTTGATGCACAGCAGTTGAAAGAAGCGGCCGAATACTGTCACGGAAGAAATGTAAAGCTGTATCTTACTCTCAATACACTTGTGTCAGATGAGGAGTTGGATACGGCAATTGATATGATAAAAACGGCCTGCATAGTCGGAGCGGATGCTCTGATTGTGCAGGATTTAGGTTTAGCACGAATTGCTCACGATATAGCACCTGATATGCCCTTACATGCATCAACGCAGATGTCTTTGCAGACATCTGAGGGTATAAAGATGTTATCTAACCTCAATTTCAAAAGGGTTGTCTTGCCCAGAGAGCTCACAAAAGAGGAACTTGTTGATATAGTGAAAAATTCACCGATTGAAACGGAAGTTTTTGTCCACGGTGCGCTTTGCATGAGTGTGTCAGGACAGTGCTATATGAGTTCGATGTTAGGAGGCAGAAGCGGAAACAGAGGTCTTTGCGCTCAGCCTTGCAGATTAAGTTTTGCAACCGAGGGCAAAACAGGAAACTATCTGTCGCTTAAAGATTTATCATTGGTGGACAGACTCAGAGAGCTTCGTGAAATCGGTGTTGCTTCTGTCAAAATTGAGGGCAGAATG
>JAFRZS010000107.1 GCA_017442445.1 Clostridia bacterium | reverse complement strand
TGCGAGCAGCGATATGCAAACTGCTTTTGCGCGATATATTGCTTCACCATACAATCTTCGGGTGGTTTCAGGACACCGTTCACTTTGCGCTTTGCGTTTTGCACTTTGCATTTGTTTCGCATTCATAATAAGAAACGAGGTATTTTCCTGTTCTTCTGCATTCAATTGCCATCGTGAAAAATTTCAGTGAACGGCTGTTTATGTCCTCTGCGATACTGCCTCTTGCAAATCTGGCCTCATCGCGCAGTATCAAAGCTTTATTGTAAAGAATATCCGCTTGATTGAGGTATTCTATTCCTAAATCATATAAGGTCATTTTTTATCACCCTTTCATAATGCGAACATATGTTCTATTTTGTGATTATTATACACATTTCTGAAGCAGGTGTAAAGATGTTAAGAAAAAACAGTTTTAGCAAAGTACTAATTTTAGTACTTTGCTGAATAAATTAGGTTTATTGAACAAGAAAAATAAAAAAAATTCAAAATATTTGTAAAAAATATTGCAATTTTAACAAACCCATGATAGAATGATAAATGAACTTTTATTGAAATTTATGTTTAGGAGGACACTAAATTGAAAGCATACAATGCAAAAGACATCAGAAACGTAGCAATCGCCGGTCACGGCGGCAGAGGAAAGACTACTCTGGCGGAAGCATTCCTTTACTTATCAAAGGGTACTGACAGATTAGGCCGAGTACTTGATTCAAACACAGTTACAGACTTTGACGCAGAAGAAAAGAAGAGAAAAGCTTCTGTTTCCACAGCAGTTGCTCCTGTTGAATGGAAAAATAAGAAGATCAACTTCCTCGACACTCCCGGTCTCTTCGACTTCGCAGGCGGCATGAGTGAGGGTATCAGAGCTGCTGAATGTACACTTATCGTTCTTGCAGCAGGTTCATCATATGACGTAGGCGGCAGCAAAGCATTCAAACTTGCTGAGAAGAGAAATATCGGCAGAATGTTCGCAGTTACACGTTGCGATGCTGAGAATGCAGATTTCTATAAGACATTTGATTCTCTTAAGGAAGAAATTGATGCAGCTTGTCCCGTAGTAGTACCTCATATGGAGGGTGACAAGGTTGCTTGTTATGTTGACCTCGTTAAGAATAAGGCATTTTCTTACAACGCAGGCAAGGCAACAGAAGTTTCTATGCCCGCAGATGCAAGAATTGATGAGCTTCGTGATGTATTCACAGAAACACTTGCAGGTGTTGATGATGATTTAATGGAAAAATATTTCGGCGGTGAAGAGTTCACAGCTGACGAAATTGCAAAGGGTATGCAGAAGGGTGTTGCTGAAGGCACAATCTATCCTGTATATGCTTGTTCAGGTTATACAACAGATGCAGTTGATTTGCTTCTTGATGCTTTAGCAGATTATGCTCCGAATGCTGCTGACTATGCAGGAGAAACAGCACTCAAGGGCGAAGAAGAAGTTGAAATCAAATGCGACGAAAACGGACCGCTTGCAGCTATCTGTTTCAAGACAATCGCTGACCCGTTTGTAGGTAAAATGTCATTCTTCAAGGTTGTATCAGGTAAGATTACTCCTGATGCACAGGCTTACAACGAGCGCACAGGCGAAGGCGAAAGAATGGGTAAAATCGTTACTGTCAAGGGCGGCAAACAGGAAGATGCAGCTGCTATCGTAGCAGGTGACATCGGTGTTGTTACAAAGCTTGGAAGCTTCAAGACAGGCGACACAATGTGCAGTGCAAAAGACGCAGTTAAGCTTGAAGGCGTTAAGACTCCCGCACCGTGTTATTCACAGGCTGTTGTTGTTAAGAAGAGCGGTGAAGAAGAAAAAGTTGCTGCAGGTCTTTCAAAGCTTAAGGAAGAAGACACAACAATTACATTTGTTGTTGATAAAGAAACAAAAGAGCAGGTTCTCTCAGGTCTTGGTGAACAGCATCTTGATGTTATCACATCTAAATTGAAGGCTAAGTTCGGTGTTGAGGTTGAACTCAAAACTCCGAAAGTTGCTTACAGAGAAACAATCCGTAAGAAAGTTGAAGTTCAGGGACGTCATAAGAAACAGTCAGGCGGTCACGGTCAGTTCGGTGATGTTTATATCCGCTTTGAGCCCCATGACGGCAACGATCTTATCTTCGCAGAAGAAATCGTCGGCGGTTCTGTTCCGAAGCAGTATTTCCCCGCAGTTGAAAAGGGACTTCGTGAATGTGTTGCAAAGGGTATCATCGCAGGTTATCCGATGGTAGGTCTTAAAGCTACATTGTACTTCGGTTCATATCACC
>JAFRZS010000106.1 GCA_017442445.1 Clostridia bacterium | reverse complement strand
TTTGTATGTTTCGTACATTTCGCTGAAGTCTGCTTCTTCACCTGATTTGATTCGGTTGAGATATTCATGAGTTTCAAATGAATCATTTGCGATTTCTATGAAGCATACTGCGATGTTTGAACAGTGGTCAGCGATTCTTTCGTAGTTGGTAAGTAAGTCTGAAAGTATAAAGCCTAATTCCATTGTGCAGTCGCCCTGTCTGAGTCTTGAAATGTGACCGTTCTTTATCTTTCTCTTGAGGTTGTCGATAACCTGCTCCAGAGGTTCAACGGATTTTGCGATATCAAGGTCATCGTTTACTAAGGCGCTTGTTGCAAGTTCAAGAATTTCCGAAACAGCCTTTGTTATAACAAGCAGGTCTTCTTTTGCTTTCGGTGAGAAGGTGATGTCCTTATCAAAAATTTCTTTTGCCGCTTCTGCGATGTTGAGAGCATGGTCGGAAATTCTTTCAATATCACCTATGCAGTGAAGTAACTCGTTAACGATTTTACTGTCCTTTGAAGAAATTTGCTGTTCTGCGATTTTAATAAGATATGTACTTGTTTTATCCTCGTATTTATCAACCTTCGTTTCAAGCTTATCAACCTCTTCAAAAACAGCGGGGTCATATTTTTCAATAAGTAAAGTCGCTTTTTTGAATGACTGCATTGAAATGTCAGCCATGTCGCAAACAAGAGCCTTACATTTTTCGACAGCAAACGACGGAATATCAAGGAATCTGTCATCCAATGTAGCAAATACGTCTGCATCTTCTTTTTCGTAGTCTTTTACTTTGATGGTTGCAAGAGCAAGTTTTTCAATAAGCTTTGTAAACGGAATGAGAATTACGGTTGAAATAATATTAAAGAGAGTGTGTATCAATGCGATTTCCATAGCCCCTGCATTGTGTCCGGGTTTCATAAATTCAAAACCGATAATTGCATTGAGTGCGTAGAAAATACCGCAGACGACTACAACGCCTATCATTTTAATATAAAGACAGGAGAAAGCAACGCGCTTTGAATCTCTGTTACCGCTGATTGATGAAATAATCGGAGTAATTGTAGTACCGATGTTCTGACCGAGAATAACAGGGATAGCGGTTGAATAAGGAATAGCGCAAGTGAGTGCCAAAGCCTGTAAAACACCGACAGAAGCAGAGGAAGACTGAATAATAGCGGTAAAAATTGTACCGACCAAAATACCCATGAACGGATTTGAGAACATTGTAAGCATACTTGTGAAAGCTGCATTATCTCTGAGACCCTCAACAGCGCCGCTCATCATATCCATACCGAACATCAGAATCGCAAAACCGATAAGTATTGCGCCGGTATTTTTCTTCTTGTCCTTTTTGGACATCATTATCATCAAAAGACCGATAATAGCTAAAATCGGAGTCCATGAATCAGGCTTCAAAAGCTTGATTATTGTTGCAGTACCGCTGATGTCAGCTGTACTCAGAAGCCAGGCAGTAATTGTTGTACCGATGTTGGCGCCCATGATGATACTGAAAGTCTGCGCCAGTGTCATGATGCCGGAGTTTACAAAACCGACGAGCATAACGGTTGTTGCGGAAGATGACTGAATAACCGCAGTAACCACAAGACCTAACAAAAAGCCTTTCCATTTTGCAGAGGTCAGACTTGCAAGTACGGATTCAAGCTTACCGCCTGCAAGTTTCTTCAGACTGTCGCCCATCAGATCCATTCCGTAAAGGAAAAGGGCAAGACCGCCGACTAAAGCCAGGACCATAAAAATATCCATAAAATACCTCCTGTTCGGATATATATTTTTTTATTTCTCAAACAAGAAAATTATATCATAAGAAGATTAAAATCACAAGAAATATTTTATTTCGGCAATATAAAAAAATATATAACAAAATCTCGGATTTTCAGTAAAAAAACAAAAAAATTTCAAAAAAAAGTTCTACACATCGTTAATTTTTTAACGACAGATTTATGCTCATATATTGTAGCAGATATTTAATTTGACACAATTTGTTGACAGAAAAATGTAATTGACATCGCCCTGACAGTTTTTAAACATCAAAAGTGTTCAAAATGTTCAAAAAAACCTTGTTTTTACCCCTTGACAGAGGCGGATTTTTTTAGTATAATAACTGCCTGTAAAGAGAATTTACTTTACACACATGGTAAAATTTACTGAGGAGGGAGAAAATTTTGGCAGAAAATCTTGAAGTATCGGTTTTACTTGATTATTATGGTGAAATGCTGACAGAAAAACAGCGCTCTTTCCTTTCATATTATTATGATGATGACCTTTCTCTTTCCGAAATAGCAGAAAATGAAGGCATTACCCGTCAGGGAGTCCGCGATGCAATCCAGAGAGCACAGACTCTGCTTTATGAAATGGAGTCAAAGCTCGGAATGCTCAAGAGATTTGAGGAAATTCGTTCATCACTTAATGAAATTATCGACTGTGCCGATGTGATAAGTAAAGAGAATATGGAAACAGCTCTTTCAAGAACGATTAACGATACAACCGTAAAAATCAAGGCAATTGCACAGTCACTTATTGATTGAAAAGGATGATATAATTGGCATTTGAAGGCTTGTCAGAAAAACTTAGCAACGCGTTTAAAAGGCTGAGAAGCAAGGGTTCTTTAACGGAGTCCGATGTTAAGAGTGCTATGCGAGAGGTCCGACTTGCATTATTGGAGGCGGACGTCAGTTACAAGGTTGCGAAGGATTTTTCTCAGAAGGTTACCGAACGTGCAGTCGGTGAAAAGGTTATGGAAAGCCTTACACCCGCACAGATGGTTATTAAAATAGTTAAAGAAGAGCTTACAGAGCTCATGGGCGGAACAGAAGCCCGTCTTGCGATAGCAAATCACCCGCCGACAGTTGTAATGCTCTGCGGTCTTCAGGGTTCAGGTAAGACAACACACTGTGCAAAGATTGCCGGTATGTTGAGAAAGAAAGGTCACAGACCTTTGCTTGTAGCCTGTGACATCTACCGTCCCGCAGCTATTACTCAGTTGAAGGTTGTCGGTGAACAGGTAAATGTAGCCGTATTTGAAATGGGAACAGCTAACCCTGTTGATATTGCAAAAGCGGCTTTGAAACTCGCTAAAGATAACGGCTACGACTATGTATTCCTTGATACAGCAGGTCGTTTGCATATAGATGAAGAGCTCATGAATGAGCTTAAAAACATCAAATCGGAAATCCGTCCGCATGAAATCTTGCTCGTAGTTGATGCTATGACAGGTCAGGACGCAGTCAATGTTGCAACGGCATTTAACGATGCTTTGGGTGTTGACGGTCTTGTTCTCACAAAGCTTGACGGTGATACAAGAGGCGGTGCGGCACTTTCCGCAAAAGCAGTCACAGGCAAACCTATTAAATTCGTCGGTGTCGGTGAAAAGTTAGAGGATCTTGATATCTTCTATCCCGACCGAATGGCTTCAAGAATTTTAGGTATGGGCGATGTCCTCTCGCTTATTGAAAAAGCAGAGCAGACAATCGATGAGAAAAAGGCTGCTGAGCTTGAAGAAAAGCTCAAGAAAAATAAATTTGACCTGAATGACCTGTTGGAACAGCTTCAGCAGTTCAGAAAAATGGGTTCAATTCAGGACACACTCGCCATGCTTCCGGGTGTCGGCAATAAAATCAAGGATGTCGATATTGATGAACGCAAGTTCGACAGGTTGCAGGCAGTAATTCTCTCAATGACTCCCAAAGAGAGAGAAAATCCGGATATCATCAATCCGTCAAGAAAGCGCAGAATAGCAGCAGGTTGCGGCCAGCAGGTCGAGGACGTCAACAGATTACTTGCACAGTTCAAGCAAATGCAGAAGATGTTCAAGCAGTTCGGCGGTGGAAAAGGAAAGCGTCGCCGTATGCCCAATATGCGAAATTTCAGAGGCTTTGACATTTAAGGATTTGATATAAATATTTTTTATATAATTTTTGGAGGTAAACAAAATGGCAGTAAAAATCAGATTGCGCCGTATGGGTGCAAAGAAAGCTCCCTTCTATCGTGTAGTTGTAGCGGATTCAAGATATCCCAGAGACGGTAGATTCATTGAAGAAATCGGCTACTACAATCCTATGGAAGACCCCGCTGTTATCAAAATTGATACAGAAAAAGCAGACAAGTGGATAGCTAACGGCGCTCTCCCGACAGACACAGTTAAGTCGTTGCTCAAGAAGGCTAAAGAAGCGAGTGCTGAATAAAATTCAGCTTTATATACGCTTAGGTGAGAAGGATTCCGCCTATTCTAATTCATCTCTGGATTATTTTCTCATCACAAAAATAAAACGGAAAGGACAGTTCGAGCTATGAAAGATTTGTTGATCACAATCGCGAAAGGACTTGTCGATGACCCGTCAGCAGTTGATGTTACAGTGGATGAAATCAATGATGAGGGCATTGTAGTCTATCACCTTGTCGTTGCAGAGGATGACAAGGGTAGAGTTATCGGAAAGCAGGGCAGGATCGCAAAAGCTATCCGTACGGTCATGCGTTCTGCAGCTACCCGTAACAACGAAAAAGTTTCAGTTGAAATAGACTGAGAAAAGCATGAAGCCGTATGGGCGGCTTCGTAAAAACAAAGAGAGGTTGTATCAGAGGTTGGTACAACCTCTTTTAAGTGTAAAAGGCAAAGT
Source organism: Clostridia bacterium (assembly GCA_017442445.1). Classification (GTDB taxonomy): domain Bacteria; phylum Bacillota; class Clostridia; order Oscillospirales; family Acutalibacteraceae; genus RGIG2945. The sequence goes on along the minus strand of JAFRZS010000106.1, from coordinate 163 downwards.
GCAAAGTGCAAAATGTCGGGAGGGCTTCGCCTTCACCCAAATTTAATGAGTGTAAATTCTGCATTTTGCATTCTACATTCAGTAAAATAAACTTTCGTGCCAAATTACCACCCTGCCAAAAGAGTTGGGCAAGATGAAAATAAAATTTCGTGCCATAATGGTA
>JAFRZS010000105.1 GCA_017442445.1 Clostridia bacterium | reverse complement strand
TGTTCGTAGTATAAAACATAAAATCTTATCGTTTTTTGATATTATATGCATATTTATGGGGTTCTGTAGGCTTTATACCTGCAGAACCCCCTTATTCTATGCGGTTTTATGCGGTCTTCGCTTTTTTTACATCCCCTTTTTGTTATATTGTTGCGTTTTGGTTTACTGTTGCAGTCATAAGTCCTGCCTTGTTAAGTAAAGCATAATCAGCTCGTGCTACTTTACCTGAATGGTCAACATCTGCCGCATAATATGCCGACTGCGATAAATCAAGGCTCGTTAACATTCCCGCTACAAGACACTGAACGATTATTGAATCGTTTCCGTCAACATAACCGTCACAGTTTACATCACCGAATATCAAGAATGTATATTCGTCATATACCGCTTCACCGTCAATCAGGAATTGAAGTGTTGAACCTGTTGTAATCCTCTGTGTATCTGACATTATATTTCCGTTTTTATCTGTTATTCTCAGCGCTGAAGGATCATTTACAAACTGTGCCTTGATATCGGCAACTGTTGACTTTTCAAGATTGATGTTTGTAATAAAGAATGTGTCATTGAGAATAATTGTTGCATCAGATTTCAGCGTAAGGTCTATGCCTAAGATTGTGCCGTCTTCGATAATTGTGTAGTTCGGGTCTGAAAGTGCGAAGAACAGATATCCCTGAGAAACATAGTCACCTGTAAGAACCGTTGTTCCCTCAGCACATACTGACGGTGTGATAGTCATTATAGGTGCTGTACCTGTCAATTCTCCGATAACCTGAACTGTTCTTGTTACAGGAAGATAAACGTCATTATTTTTATCAACAAACGCTTTGTCCTTTACAGTTAAAGTACCGTCATTGTAAATCGCATTACCAAGCTTTGCAGTTGTGTTATCGGTAATATTTGAACAGATAATATTTACTGTTCCTGATTTATTCCAGATTGCACCACCGTTATTATTTGAAGTGTTACCGCTGATTGTACCGCCTTCAATAGTTGTTATCTTATTACCTTCATCATCTTCAACGGTGTATTCTCTGCCCAGAGTAACGGTACCTCCGTTATTATAGATAGCACCGCCGCCCATATAGCCGATATTACTTCCGATAAGACCGCCCGCAAGTGTAAATTCACCCGCATTTATAACAGCGCCGCCCTGAAGCATATTTTTATTGTTGATAATGCTTACACCCGGCTGAACAATACATTTACCGCCTGATTCAACCTTGATGACAGAACCGCCATTCAATGAATTTCCCGAACCGCCGTCAATTGTCAGCATAGAAGGTACTGTTTCATCTGTATAAGAGCTGTCGCCAAGCTCTAAAATTGCACCGTTCTTGACAACGAATAAATCTTTGAGGTTTAATGCTGAACTTCTTTTTACCATATAGGCAGCCTGATAACATTGAATTGTTATCTCACCTTTTACAACTACCTGTGAATCAATTGCGCAATCGCTTACAACAGTGATATTTGCAACATCTGTGCCTACTGATTCTACCGCTTCTGAAAGTGAAGTGTATCCGACATCGTGGAATCCGAAGCGCGTAACAACCGCTACAATTTTGGGTGCTTCTTTTATAAGGAATCCTGTTGAGTTAGTATAATATCCGTTGCCTAAGTTGTCAGAAATAACTGTATTCTGATAATATACCGCTGTATATTCACCGTCAAATACAGGTGTGCCTTCTTCATAAGATTCAAGCTTCACGGATACCAAGGTTCCTGTGTGCGAAAGCTCTTCTTCAAATGTTATTGTTTTTGTGTACTTGAGGTAAACATCGTTACTTGCATCAACATACGCCGCCTGTCTGAAATAAAGTTTACCCATGTTGTATATCGCTGAGCCCAGACCGTCAACTGACAAGTTTGAACCGATAATTCCGCCGTAGAGATTTACAATTCCGTTATCGTTGAAAATTCCGCCGCCGGCTTTCATCGCTTCATTTTCGGAAAGCTCACCTGTTACATTCAATGTGCCCTGATAATTGTAAACCGCACCGCCGTTTGAGGTTGCATTATTACTGTAAAGCTTTGCACCATTTTCTATGTTTGCAACAGCATCTTCCCCGTTGTTATAGATAACACCGCCGTTTGTAGCCTGATTTTCGTAAATATATCCGCCCTTGAAAAATACTGTGCCGTTATTGTTATAAATTACACCGCCTCTGATTGCACTGTTTGAAGACCATTCTGTGTCAACAGAATTGAAGAAACCGCCTTCGCCAACATAAACCGCACCGCCGTTTTCCATGGCTCCGCAAGCTGCTACAAAGGTATTATATAAGTTAAGATTTCCGAGTACATAAAATCCGCCGCCGGAAGTCATTGTCTTGAAATTACCTATAACAACATCATTATATGCGTAAAGTGATGCACCCTTTTCTATTCTGAAACCTGAACCGCCTAAAACTCCCGCATCAGCCGCACCGTCAAATACAAGACTGAGCCCGGAAACACCTTCACCTAAAGTGAGATCTCCGTTAACTAAGAACAAGTCATCATAGAAATAAGATGAACTTCTTACAAGGGATTTCAATGATCCGTTACTGCGTATTGTAACCTCACCGTCAATTACTACCTTTTTATCAATTACTATATCTTTTGTAATAGTAATTGTTCCGTATTCTTCACCAATATATTCTGCCGCCGCAGTAAGATTAGTGAAATAATCAGTTCCGACATCCGATTCAACTATTACACAGAAATCGCCTTTAAGGAATTTTACACTCGCTTCAGATGCCGCTTTGATTTCAGCATTTGAAGAATTAGCAAAGTACGGTATCTGGGGATAGAAATAATATTTATCTGTATTGCTTACAACAACCCATTCTGCAGGTATAAAAGATGTGTATGTGAAAAGTCCTGAACCTGTCAAAACATCAGTTGAAAGTCCTGTTGCTTTTGCATCTGTATAGCCCTGTGTGTTGTCATAATAACCGTAAGCAATCGTTACATTTGAACCTGAACAATAATATGACTTGACATTTGTTCCTGATAACTGTCCTGCCATAAACGAATATTTGATAAAACCGTCTGTCATTACAGCTGCCATTCCGCCGACATTTGTACCACTGACATTACCTGTATTATACGCGTAATTTATCGTACCTCTTAAATTACCGGCAAGACCGCCAACATTTTCGCCGCCCGATACATTACCCATATTGAAACAATATGTGATTTCGCCGAGATACTCATTTCCTATAAGTCCGCCAATATAGCTTCCTGTACCTGAAATTGCACCTGTGTTATAGAAACCATTAAACTTTGCATCCATGTTCAGACAATGGTTATAACCTATGATTCCGCCCACATTACCGATACCTGTTACCGAACCTGTGTTATAACAATCATTAATAGCAGCACCCATGTAGCTGTAACCGACAATACCGCCGATATTACTTGCTGTTGCAGTAATTGTGCCTGTGTTTACACAATTCTTTACAGTACCGCCATAGTTATATCCTACGATTCCTGCACCGTTCTTTGTAATTACATGAACCTGAGAATTGTTTACACAGTTGGTAACAGTACCGCCGTTTGAGTATCCGACAATAGCGGCGACATTTGATGCTGATTTTATATATGAATCGTTTACTGATACCTCTTTGATTACAGCTTTATTTCCGATATAACCGAAAAGACCCTGATTTTCGTCCTCGCTGTTTATGTATAGTCCATTGATGCTGTGATTCGCACCGTCAAATGTACCCATATAAGGTGCTGAAGATACACCAATCGGCATAAATTCATTAGGAGCAGCATCTTCTGAAATATCAACATTGAGTACAAGGTTGTTTGTAAGCTTTGCATTTGCACTTGCATTCTGTCCTCCGCCTGAAGGAAGTGTTCCGTTGACATATGCCGCAAACCATGCAAGTTCCTCACCCTTACTGATGAGATATGTTCCGCTTGAATCCTTTTTAGGTTCAACGAAAATTCCGTCCCAGATATCATCAGCAAGTTCCCAGGAAAGTACAGGGTAACCCTCATTTATATCAATGTAATCATACATAAATGCCGAGCTACCGTCATTTAATACCTTGACAAAAGAAATTCTCTTTAATTCTGCTGTTCGTCTGCCTCTTGTTGCAGAGTCCTTGATATTACATACTTCTCTGTCATACACAAAGTTGTTAATTGTTGAGTTGCTGTTCTTACCGATTGCCGCACCGCTTGAGAGATCCTCTTCTTTGATGTTTACTCCCAAATTATTAACCTGTCCCGCAGTATATGAATTATATAATTCACAATAAAGTGCATATCCTATGAGACCGCCTGAATAATTGTTTGCTTTAACATTACCTCTGTTATAACAATGGTTAATTATAGCACCGTTTGAAAAACCCGCGATACTACCTGCATAATTCTGTGTTGCTTCAACAGTTGCTAAGTTTTTACAGGATTTTATTGTGGGGTTTGAATATCCGTAGCCGACTATACCGCCGACTCTGTTTGCGCCTGTTACACTGCCTTCTGACATTGAATTTGTTATCTGACAAACGCTGTCAGAGCAACCAACAATAATACCTGCATAATTACCTGTTGCCGTTACTGTTGCATTTACCTTACAGTTATTGATCTTGCCTTTGTCAAGATAACCTACAAGACCACCTACATATGTTGCGCCTTTGACTGTTGTATTTTTAAGGGTAATTCCCGAAATTTCTGCGCCTTCGCCGACACAGCCGAAAAATCCCTGATAATTCGAAGTTGAGTTTACATTTATTCCGCTGATTATATGTTCGTTGCCGTAAAATTTGCCTTTGAACAGTTTTGTTTCTGTACCAATAGGAGTCCACTGAGTTGCTGAATCTAAAGTTATATCCGCAGAGAGTCTGCCTTTGATTGTTGTACTGCCTGAGTTTACTGTTTCTGAAAACCAGATAAGATGGTCAGCAGTTGAAAGTACATATTCTCCTGCTGAGTTTGTTGAAGGTGCAGTTGCATCTTCTGTAACTGTAAAATCTTTTTTAGCATCGGCTACACTGTCCGTAAACACCTTTACAGACTCTGAAGGTAATATTCCTAATCCCATTATTATTGATAATACTACCGATAAAATTTTCTTGATGATCATATCATCATTCCTTTCAACGAGTTATGTTTCAGCCAATGCTATAATTTGCCAAACTAAGAAAAGTCCGAGAGATAGGACTCACCTAACCCTCGGACTATAAAAACTATTGAATTACCTTATGCTGCTTTAGCGTCGGGTCTTGTGCATTCTTCAACGATGCCGCTGTCTTCAAGATGGAGATTTAAGAATGTACCGTTCTTCTTGTTTACGAGTTCCCACTCATAATCCAAGCCAATTTCTTCAAGTAAGCTGTTCTCACCGATTGAAATTGTTATGATGCCATACATTACAACATCTGCACAGAAGCACATATCATCAAAATTATCTGATGATGATGCTGACTCAATTGCAACGTCAAGCGGAAGATCTTCAACTACGATCAATTCGCCTGTTTCCTGGTCAACAACCGTGTTGTCTGTAGGTCCGACAGGATCAACCTTATCTGTATAACCTGCGATGTAAACATAAGATGTTACATCAGCACCAACACCTGCTGCAAGAGCAAGGTCGAGAAGATTGTACTTAGTGAATGCAAGAATGAAATCTGCATAGAACATAAGTCTGAAGTTACCGTAGATGTTTATGTCTCTGTCATAAACCTGTGTTTCGTTGATAATTCTGGGTTTGTTGTTGATGATTTCGATACCCTTTGTTTCATGTGATGTTACAACAACCTGAATTCTGCCGTTGATGTTGAACTGGATACCAAACTGAATTGTAAAGAAGAATCCGGGAACATTCGGAATCGGAATTTCTACTTGATAAAGTACGATTCTCTTTCCTGCGCCCTTTGTGAACTTAATAAGACCATCTTTAATCTTCTGGAAGAAATCTCTTTCGACACCGTCTTCACCCTTGATTTCAACAAGGTTTGCTGCATAAGAACCACTGATAACAGTTGTCTCTACGCAATCATAGTCAGCGATAAGATAAGCTTCCTGAATCTTTAATGCCTTGAGGTTAGCCTTGAATTTTGTATCAAGGTGAAGCTTTGTTACTGAATATGTTCTTGCAACATGAACACCTTCACAAACATAACCGCTTACGCAAACTTCAAAACCGTCTCTGATAAGTCTTGCTGCAATATTGATCTCAAAATCACCAAGCTCAATATCAAAATCAAACTCAGCATAGTCAAGAAGAAGATCATAGATCATATCCCATGTGAGAAGATCTTTGAGTTCCCACTGTTCAGCGATCTGTTCTTCAGTAACAGCTTCCTTCAATACGAAACCGTCACCGTTTCTTACTTCTGCAAGAGCAAGGTTAGGATCCATACTTGTTGTCATGTTGATAGCATCATAACCGTCAGCGATGTCAGCTTCTTCAACCTCTGCTACAACACCGTTTGTTGTTTCAGTAGCTTCTGTAACTGTGAATACGCCTTCTGCAAGTGCTACTGTGTCGCCTTCTTTGACATCTGTACCGTCATCAAATGCAACAGTATTTTCTACCATTTCGTAGCCTTCGCCGTCAAGTTTATCAACTACGCCGTCTGCTACCTTAACTTCAGCTTCGTTTTCTGTTTCGGGAACTTCTTTGTTCTGCCAGATTTCAAAAGCCTTGTTAATTGCTGCGATAGCTTCGTCTCTTGTGAGCTTACCTGTGAAGAAGCCGTTTTCTTCATCAAGATCAAAGATACCGTTAGCAACCGCAATTGTTACCTCCTGGATAAACTCGATAACTTCTGCATTGGAGATTTCAACTTCGCCGCCTGTAAGCTTTGCGTATCTTACAAGAGCAACAGCTGCAAATACACCGTCTACAGCCTTGTCAGGATTGATTGTATCAAATCCTTCGAGGATACCCCACTGGTAAGCTGTCTGTACTGCTTCATAGTATTCGTTTTCTTCAGAAACACCTTCAAAAACGTCACCTTCTGCATCGTACACCATGCCAAATGTTTCGTTAGCAAGTGACAGCCATTCGCCAACCTTCATTGTGTCCTTGTTAAGACCACTGAAACCGGGAATGAGGTTGAGGAATGCCATAATTACGGAAAGAATGAGTGCCAGTAATTTTTGCATAAAAACTCCTCCTATTTTTTTGGGGTTTCCCCCTTATTTCATATCTGTTTGCCGCCGGATATAGATACAGCAAGGCATACTGATATCATAGTGATTATAGCATCTATTTGAAAGATTTGCAATATAAATTTTCAAAAAATTAGCTAAGTTTACCAATTTCGTTAATACTAACAAATTCCAATCTTATATTTTGGAATAATTGTTATCTAATATTTATACAAATGCAAAATTTCTT
>JAFRZS010000104.1 GCA_017442445.1 Clostridia bacterium | reverse complement strand
TCATATGAGAAAAGTATATCGCCGATTGCAACTTTGTCTCCGACTTTCTTTTCCCACTTGGTAATCATGCATTCTTCAACAGTAATACCCGCCTTGGGCATCAATACTCCGTTTGCCATGTATAAAGCCTCCTATTTTTTATATGAAAGTAAAAATTCTTCCGCTTCAGGATTCCAAAGACCTTTAGTCTTTGATGTGATTTCATGTAATTTCTTGAACATAGGATCTGTTTTACCCAATTCCTCAAAATCAGAAATCGCGGTTAAAGGCATATCAATTTCTGTGTAAATCAATTTTTTACCACCGGGAATTTGGGGTAAATTGAGTGTAGCTTCAGCAACTGCATCAAGACCGCCTATGTGTGTTACAAGAATTGAGGGGTCACAAAGACCTTTGCTCATCATATCAATTGATTCAATCATGTCGTCAACATTACCGCCCGATGTGCCGACGATATGTGTTGATGCGTAATGAACATTATACATATTAAGTGTTGCAGAAAACTTAGTATCTGTAGGTCCTGCAAAGAAGTTAAGACAACCGTCATCTCCTAAGATTTTGTCGCCCAATTCAACTACAGGTGCTACGGGTGCGAATACAAATACATCATCGTATCCGCCGTCTGCAAGTCCCTTTAAATATTCCTCTGCGTTTTCCATTTCGGCAGTATTTACATACTTGAGTTCAACACCGTTTTTCTTTGCTTCTTCAGGCGATAAGAGAAGTTCTGCTCGTTCAAGTCTTGCACTGTCTATATCAGTTACAACCAAAAGTGAAGGTCTTCTGTCACAATGAATTATATAGTCAATAGCCGCAAGTCCCATGGGGCCTACACCTGCAAGTATTGCCATTTTTCCGCCTTCAACAATTCCCATCGTGTGTTCATACACACCTCTCTTTGTGTGGTACATAGCGTGGAATGTACCGACAACGCATGAGAAAGGCTCTGCTAATGAACCTTTATAGAAAGCATCACCTGCATACGGTAAAAGGCAATCCAACTCCATAACTTCGTGAGGAATTACGATATATGTTGCATCGCCACCGATATACTTATATGAATATCCGGGGGATGCTAATGAGCCTTTATAGTTAAGTGCGGGCTGAATTACATATTTATCACCCGCTTTATACTTGTCCTGCCACTTAGCACCGACTTCAATGATTTCACCGCAAAATTCATGACCGATAATTACAGGATTTTCAGCAATATCAGCCGGTACTCGCTTGTGGTCTTCACCTTGTTCTGCTGCTTTGTACGATGACATACAAATACTGTCTGAAACTACTTTTGCAAGTATTTCGTCGTCTTTGATCTGCGGAAGTTCAAATTCTTCAAGTCTTAAATCTTCCTTTCCGTAGAGTCTAACTGCTCTCGTTTTCATATCATTTCTCCTTGCTAAATTAAAATAACATTTTTCTCTTCAATAAGTTTTACAACATCTTCAGGCAGATTGCCGTCAGATACAATATGTGTGAAATCTTCAATATGTGCAAATGTGTAAGGCAGTACTACAGACAATTTGCTTGAGTCCATAAGAGCAACTCTGACTCTTGCTTTTTTGAGTATAACCTGCTTTACAAGACTCTCACCTTCAACACCACAGGTAAAACCGCTTTCAGTAGAATAACCCGCAACACCGATAAATGCTGTATCGATATTTATGTTTTCCAAATCCCTTACAGTTCTGGTACCCGATAATGCTAAATTCATCTTGTTAAGCTTACCGCCACAAATTTCAACTGACGGATTGTTAAGATCCGCAAGTTTTATAGCAATATTAGGAGCTGTTGTAAAAACGCTTAATTCCATATCAGGTATGAGCTTTGCAAGTGCTGTTACTGTAGTACCG
>JAFRZS010000103.1 GCA_017442445.1 Clostridia bacterium | reverse complement strand
TGCCTGTATATTTAAAGCTTACATTTTTAAGCTCTATTTTCTGAGGTTTACCGCACTCTGCTGTGTGTTCACCGTCTTTCATTTCAGGCTCGGTTGATAAAAATATTCTGTATTTTTCAATCATCTTGGAGCGCTCTGTGAAGTTTCTGATTGCATATACTGTCAGGTATAATACAGCATTACCTATCTGCACAGCACCGTTGAAGGTTGCAACAAAATCACCTGCTGACATCGTGTGTGTAACAAGCGTACAGTAACCGATATAACAAGTCAGCACAAGCATAAAACCGATTATCTGTACAGATGCATCCTGAATAAAAAACAACCAATCAATTTTCTTTACATATTTTTTGTGAGTTTTTGTAGTATCATCTGCGCTCTCTTTAAAGCGTCTGATAAGAAGCGGAATTATTCCGTTCATTCTTGTTTCACCTGCATATTCAGGAAGATAGAATACTCTTGCAAAATAATCACTTCGTCTGCGCTTTTCGGTTGATTTTTCTCTGAACTCCATCTGGACATTACCTGTTTTTCTTCCCAATGGAATAAACGCAACAACAAAAACGAGAACGATAACAAGACAAACCCAGTCTATTGAAATTATCACGGCACCTATGGTTATAAATGAAACGATTTCGGTTATATAACCGCGCACCAACATCAGTATTCTGTGGATATTTTCTGATGATGTTTCAATTGCGAGAATGAAATCATTATAAAACTTTGGATCGTCATATTTTTTAAGATCCAATTTCACAGCTTTTTCATAAAGCTTAGAATGAATACCTCTGTATAGATTTTCTCGCTCTCTGTGAATGAAAATTTCAAATATAAGACCGTTGAGAATGTTTGAAGCAAGTAAAATTACCGCTATTAAAACAACTGCTCCGACTATTGTTTCCGTGTTACCTTTCTGCACCTCGTCAATTATATATTTGATACCGATAACAGATACAAGTCTTACGGGTATTGTGTGAAAGATATTCAATGCTATTTCTGTTATTACAAGCCACGGAGAAACTGAAAACATCAGCTTCACAATATAAAAAATGTTCTGCGGAATTGAGTGCATATTCTTTTCTTTTTTCATATTGCTTCCTCCTCTCCGCTGTCTTTATAGTTTGATGCCTGTAATGTAAACATATTTGCATATATTCCGTTTTGAGTCATCAATTCATTATGCGTTCCGTTTTCAACAATCTCTCCGTTATCAAAAACGAAAACCTTGTCTGATAAAACGGCACTTGAAAGTCTGTGAGAGATATAAATTACCATTTTATCTTTCGTCGCTTCAATAAGGCTTTCATACATTTTATACTCTGCAATCGGGTCAAGTGCCGATGAAGGTTCATCAAGCACCGCCATATCAAACGAATGCGCAAACATTCTCGCCGCCGCAACTTTCTGAGCTTCACCGCCTGAAAGACCAGTGCCGTTTTTATCAAATTCTCTTGTAAGCTGAGTTTCAGCGCCTTGCGGTAAAGTTCTGATTTTCGCATACGCACCACTTGCTTTGAGTGCTTTTTCCGATAGTATTCTGTCCTCCTCGGTCTCACATTCTCTGCAGAGCACATTTTCGTTTACCGTCAATGCAAAAACTTTATAATCCTGAAAAACTGTTCCGATTCTTTCTCTTAAAGATACGATATCATATTCTTTAATGTTTATTCCGTTGTAGAATATTTCTCCCTCGTTGGGATCATAAAACCTTAACAACAATTTAACAAAAGTTGATTTTCCTGCTCCGTTTTTGCCTACTATAGCAACTGTTTCGTTACCCTTAATTTCAAACGAAACATTTTTAAGTGACGGCTTTTCGGCTCCCGGATATGTAAAGCTTACATTTTTAAACTCAATACTTTTGATTTCATCTGCTTCTCTTGTTCCGTTTACAGTATGATTTTCATAGTTGAAGAAATCTCTTAAATTTCTGAAATATACTGCATTTTTCTGAAGCTCGGTTATATCTGTACTGATACTTACTATAACATTTCTGATATTGCCGATTGCCGTCATCAAAACGGAAAAATCTGCAATTTTCAGATTCTTTTTAACTATAAATCGGTATGCGCCATAGGCGTATGTTGCAATTATCGGAAATGCCTCTGCAACTATACCTGCTGTTATTTCAAACGCAGCAAGGCCTTTTCCGTATTTCTTTATAAGCTTTCTGTTCGCATCTATCGCTTCGTTAAAGCGTTTGTTCATGACATTGTATATTCCCGATGTTCGCATATCCTTTGAATAATCGCGTAAAAATACAACTCTCTGAACATATGCCTTATGCCTTTTATGAACAGTCATTTCTTTGTCCTTGTTGTATTCAATTTTGGCTTTTATACCTTTGATTGCTATAATTGCAATTACCGATAACAAAATCAGCAATAATCTCGGGTCAACCGATGAAATATAAATTACAAGAAAAACTCCCGACACTATTCCCGATACCATACTGCATATATGATATTGAAAATTAAAATAAATTCCGTTAGTTATAATCTCAGTTGCTCTTTGATATTTATCGTAAAATTCAGGATTTTCATAGCACTCTACATCTACCTCAGAGGCTTTTTTCAATATTCTCTCATTAAGCTTTTTATAAACTTTTCTTGAACATACATGAGAAAAATAATCACCTATACAGTCAACAGCTTTTGCAAGTAACCCCGCTACACAGAATATGAGAAGTAAAATCACAAACTGTCTGAATGTACCGCCGCCTGTAATTATCTCCAGGAGTTTCTTTAAAAATAAAACCTCCTGAATGTAGTTTCTGAAAAAGAAAAATGCTGTCATCGTTAAGATTCCGCCGATTATAAACATCGGCGACGACTGCATAAGAATTTTCAGTGCAAAAAAGATATCTTTGAACAAGCTGAACCGTTCTTTTTTCATTCCGAACCTCCAAAAAACAAAAAAGCTTTGTTTTCACAAAGCCACTATAACCACATTGTTACTTAAAAAGTGTAACATATTAAGAAATAAGTGTCAAGAAAATTAAAGTTAATATAAGCTTTTATAAAATATACCATTTCGGGATATTTATATTATACCAAAGTGGGATAATATTGTCAAGAATATTTTTGAGGTGGATTATGAGATTAAAAGAATTACGAAAAGCAAAAGGTGTTTCTCAGCTCAAACTTGCTATGGATCTTAACATGAACCAAAACGCAATAAGTCGTTATGAAAACGGTGTTCGACAAGCCGATTATGAAACATTGATTAAATTTGCTGATTATTTTAAAGTATCAATTGACTATTTACTTGAAAGAACCGATAATCCTGAAATGAGGTAATGATATGAATTTTAAAAATAAGTTTATAACAAAATTCTGGGTGCCTTTTTATCTGTCGCCCTGTCTTCCTTTTTTGTATGTTGAAAAGCTTCTCAACAAAGAAAAGAAGCTCATTTCCTTGAGCGAGAATGACATTGGTAATGACGAGCCTGTTTTTCTCACAGCGCACAGGGGTGTTACTGCAATAGCGCCCGAAAATACTATTCCCGCCTACAAAAAGGCAGTTGAGCTCGGGTATTATTCAGCAGAATGTGACATCAGGCTGACAAAAGATAATAAATGGGTACTGATACATAATGATACCGTTGATAAGCTTTATTATCAGTTCGGACCTATCGGCGATTTCACCTTGCAAGAAGCAAAGATGCTGAAGCATCAATACGGCTCAAACTTCTGGAAAAAAGAAATGGAGATTGCAACTTTAGAAGAATTTC
>JAFRZS010000102.1 GCA_017442445.1 Clostridia bacterium | reverse complement strand
GAAAAAGTTTTCTCATTTGTTTCCCTCCTTGCTGAAAAATTCAATCAAATCATTCTTTGTAAATTTGTCACCCGATAAGTTATCAGAAATGCGTTTGAGAAAATCAGCATACTGCTTTTTCTCATCATCACTGAACCCTTCAAACATCATGTTATCTATTCTGTCGCACTCCGAATGACAAAGCTCACTTATTCTTTTCCCCGTTTCTGTTATTCTTATTCTGTTACAGCGTAAATCCTCGCTGTCCGAAAGCTTTTCTACAAAACCGGATTTCTGAAGTCTTTTTACGGATACTGCAATCGTTGCCGCAGAGACCTTGAGCTTTTCACTCAACTCCTTTTGTGTACAGTCACATTCCTCCAGCACGGCAAGAAGCGGCGGCTGTCCCGGAAAAACTCCATGCTTTGACAGAGCATTATGAATGTGATATCGGTGAAGTGCCGATAATTTCATTTGCATTCCGACAATTTTTCTTAATTCGTTTTTCATTTTATCACCGTTCAAAAATTAATTAGCCGACTAATTATTATGCTAACTTATTTTAATGTAGCAATACCCAAAAGTCAATATAAATAAAAGCTTTTTATAATAATTTAAATTTTTTTCACATTTCCCCTTGATTTTTTCTATTGTTTGTGATAATATACTTGAGCGATGTGCCAGTAGCTCAGTTGGATAGAGTGTTTGGCTACGAACCAAAAGGTCGGGGGTTCGAGTCCCTCCTGGCACGCCAGAAAAAAGCAAGTCGAAAGACTTGCTTTTTTCAATGAAATAAATCCCTTGCGGGATTTGTGAAATATTCCTGTCGGCATATGAAATAGCTAACGCTATGAAATACGCTGCGGCGTATGAGGGATTTATTTTATTTCACTTTCTGCGTTAGCAGAAAATTTCATAATCCGTAAGGATTATTTCATATTGCGTAGCAATATTTCATTAAATATGTTATTAATGTTTGCCGAGGTGATATTTTTGAGAGAAAATAAACTTGTTGATTTATCAATGGACTTTTCTATAAAAATCATAAAACTTTGCGAAAACATAAAAGGACATTATTCACTGGTTAATCAATTAGAACGCTCAGCAACCTCTATCGGCGCAAACATTCACGAAGCAAATTATGCTCACGGTAAACCCGATTTTATCGCAAAGCTCCAAATATCCCTCAAAGAATGTTACGAAACTGAATATTGGATTGAACTGTTTGTAAAGTCTGATTTAATTGATAAAAATGCTGCAAAAGATTTATATAATCAATGTGGTACAATCCGTAGAATTTTAATTGCTTCTATAAACACCGCAAAGGAGAATGCGTAATGATCGGTCCGATTGTTACTGTAACCGTTGACCGTCCTCTTGGCAGTTACCATCCTGTTCATACAGATATGTATTATCCTGTAAATTATGGCTATATTGAAGGCACGATGGCTCCTGACGGCGAGGAGGAAGATGCTTATATTTTAGGTGTTGATGAACCCGTTGCTGAGTTTACCGGAAGAATTATCGCAATAATTAAGCGCAAAGATGATGTTGAACACAAATGGGTTGTCGCTCCTGACGGTGTTGTTTTTACAATAGAAGAAATCAAAAAATTCACCCATTTTCAAGAGCAATATTTTAAATCGGAAATCACCTTGTTGTATGAACAGTTTTGACTCGGTGTACTTTTAGACATTATTATCACAAAATCAGCCCCGAATTTAATCGGAGCTGATTTTTCATTTCAACAATATTACAGTATTAACATCCAATTTCAACGGTGTGTTCGCTTTGTATTTGCCGATTGCTTCGCAGTCGTTTTTTTCATCCAACAAATACAAGTCATATTTTTCTTTTCCGTTTTTGATTTCAAGCTCAACTGTTTTTGGCTGTGCGTTGTCGTCGTCTGTATAATAGCATAGCATAAGAGCCTCGCCGCTTTCGTTTTTAGCCGCCGCTACATATACGGTTTCGTCATCAGAATTTACACTGACCGAATTTTCACGTCGGTAAAGCTCGTTGAACATTTTAAAAGTGTAAAATGTTTTAAGCGGTTCAAGTGTATAGAAATCAAAAAGTCCGTTGAAGCGTGACGGTCTTGCATCGTAGTACATCATCATATCTATTGACGAATGTTGTGCCGCAATCATACAGGCTGCCGCAAAAGCCGCACCCTTCATGGAAATTATCTGCTTTACATTATTAAGAAAATCGGGAGTCCATTGTCTGATGTAATTCCACTCGTTGCATATTGTTTCTATATCGCCGTAGCCGTTGTCAATAAGCATCTTTTTGAATTTGTTGTGCTTTGATATAAGCCAATCGGGTTCAGGACAATATCTGTGCCATGAAAAGAAATCCATCGGTACTTGTCTTTTGCCCATTTCTTTTATGAAATCTTCGCCCCAATCAAGTCTGCCTGACAATGCAGGGCCTCCGATTTTTAGGTGCGGAAAACGGTTTTTAAGATACTTTGATACCACCTCGTAAAAATCAAAAAACTCTTCCTTTGTTCCGCCCCATGTTCTTTTATTCGGCGCATCGTCTTCGTTGAGGTCTGCTTCGTTCCATATTTCCCAATACTCAATATTCCAATGATATCCGTCTGCCCAGCCTTCATTGTAATGCATAATTATATGCTCACAGATTTCAGCCCATTTTTTATAATCAGCCGGAGGCAGAGTTCCGTATTTTTTTACCCAATGCTCAATTCTTGTTCCGAGTCTGTAAAAGATTTTTGTTCCCGAATCAAGCGTGTTTTTTGTGTATCTGTCGGTAAGTGTAAAATCATATGAATCAGGGTCATTTACGTCGGCATCAAAATCGGGAAAAATTGCCCATACATCAACCGTATGGTCGCCGCCATACTCAATACATAATGACGCATCGTGGTTTCTTGAATAGGGTATTCCCATTTCAATCCACTTGTCAAAATTGCCTGTTCTTATATCCTCGCCCTCTTTTAACGGACCGTTGTTCACACAGTGCATCGGTTTAATTTTTCCGATTTCTTTTGAAAAATCTATAGTAATTCTGCTCATTTCTCTCTCCTGATATTTTTTGAATAGAATGATTACGAAAGACCGAGTACACAATCGCGCTCGGTCTTTTGCTATGTCAATTACCACTTAAAGTTTTCATACTTAACGGTTGTTGTTCCGGATGCAATAATCGGATCACCTATTATTTTTATTTCACAGTAAATATCAAAAGTCATAACCATATTTGTGATATTTCCGGTTGACGCATCAACTGTTACAACCACTTTACCGTTACTTGTCTTTTCTGTTATTTTAACATTTTTAATGAAGCTTCCGATAGCATTCTGCATTATAGCCGCTGTCTTGTGGTCAAAGAAATCGTAGTCCTTGTTACCTGAGTTAACACCCGCATTATCAATTGGAGAATTATTCTTAACATCGGACTTGTAAGCTGAACTTGTACCCTCTTTTACATCAAATGTGAGGATATAGTTTTTGCCATCGTTCACACATTTTGCACTATCAAGGTCTGCTGCGGTAAGTGTTACATCAGGAAGGAAAAAATACTCGCGTTCTTTACCCTCTAAATCGGTTCTTACAATACTGCCTGAGGTACCTTTTGCAACTTTTACTGTATATATGTTTTCCTTTCCGATACCCATGAAGCCTTTAATCAAATCCTTAACCGCTAAGTAAATTCCCGGAACATCAAATTTGCTTGTTACTGTTTCACGGGTTTTTGTATAACCTGCTTTTTTACTGTTTATTTTTGCAGCCGCATCTTTGTAATATTTAATTATTTCTGCAGTTGTTGAAGGCATTTTTGCGGGTTTTGTGGGTTCGGTAGAATTTGTTGAAACAGGATTTGTTGTGCTGTTGGGTGTTGTAGGGTCACCCTCTTTTGTTGTCCCCTCAGATGAAGGATCTGTTGTGTCATTTGACGATGTATCTTCTGATGAAGCATTTTCCGATACCGGTTCTGTTGTGTTTTCTCCTGCATCGGTTGTTGCATCTGATTGCACGGTTGACGGATTTGTTGTTGTGGTTGTTTCGTCATTGTTGTTATCGCCACAAGCTGTAAAGACTGATGTAATAAGTACAATTGCCATGAGTGATGCTATTATCTTAGTCATTTTTGTTCTCATAATATATCCTCCTAATCTACAATAATTTCAAAAAGCCTGTCGGACAAGCCGACAGGCATAAATTACTTTAGTATTTTACCAGTTGAAGTTTTTATATTCAATGGTTGTTCTACCTGTTGCTGAATAATTACCGCTGTAATCAATCTTATAGCTGAGATCAAATCCTATTTTAATGCTTACAAGGTTGCCTGTCTTTGCGTTGACTGTAACAACTGACTTACAGTTTGTTGTCTTTTCATCAACACTGACATTATTTCCGTTGGGAACCTGTTTTTCGCCTTTTTCTTTATAAGCTAAAGCTCTCATGCAGATAGCTGCTGTCTTGTGGTCGAAGATATCCATATCTCTGTCACCTGCACAGATACCTGATCTGTCAATGGGTGACCACTCGTTTTTAACAACATTATCTACAACCTTTGAGTTACCGTCTTTGATATTGATTGTGAGAACATAGTTGCCGCCCTTAAGTTCACAATTAGCTGACTTAACATCTGCTGTTGTGAGTGTCGGAACTGCAAGATAATATTTTCTGCTTGCAGGCTCACCTTTACCGTCTTTGTACTCATTCCAATCTGTTTTGACCTTGAAGCCGTTACCGAAGTCCCATTTTTTAGTTACATTTGCTGAGAACTGGTTCTTGCTTCCTAAGCCCATGAACTTTCTGATTTTATCTGCACCGAAAAGGGGAAGATCAGCATCAAGTTCTTCTGAAATACGAGTTTTATTGTATCCCGGCTGAGCAGTATGAGCCTTCTGTACTGCTTTTTTGTAATAAGCAAGGATTTCAGCAACTGTAGAGGGTTGCTTGTTTGTATTCTGTGTGGGTTTTGTGGGGTTGTTTGATGTGGGGGTTGTTGTACCATTATTATTTGTTGTTTTGTCGTTATTTGTTGTCTTGTCGCCGGGTTTTGTTGTATCACCGGGTTTTGTTGTGTCACCGGGCTTTGTTGTATCATCTGATGAAGGATCAGTTGCGTCCTCTGATGAGGGATCTGT
>JAFRZS010000101.1 GCA_017442445.1 Clostridia bacterium | reverse complement strand
ATGTTGAAGCTATTGTAAGAGAAGCTATATGTGACATCGGATACGATTCACCTGAAAAAGGATTTGACGGAAATACCTGTAATGTAATGGTATTGCTTGACAAACAGTCACCCGATATTGCTATGGGTGTCGATAAGTCATTCGAGCTTAAAACAGGCGAAGAAGATGCATATAACCTCAACGGTGCAGGTGACCAGGGTATGATGTTCGGTTTCGCTTGTGACGAAACTGAGGAGCTTATGCCTTTGGCAATTTCACTTTCTCACAAACTTGCAAAGCGTCTTACTGAGGTCAGAAAGAACGGCACAATGGCGTATCTTCGTCCTGACGGAAAAACTCAGGTAACAGTTGAATATGACGGTGATAAAGCTTTGAGAGTTCATACTGTTGTTGTATCGTCACAGCATTCTGAAGATGTAACCCTTGAAGAAATCAGAGCAGGAATTATTGAAAATGTAATCAAACCTATCATTCCTGAAAATATGATAGATGATGATACAATAATATATGTAAATCCCACAGGCCGTTTCGTAGTAGGCGGACCTCAGGGTGATACAGGACTTACAGGCAGAAAGATTATTGTTGATACATACGGCGGTTATGCTGCACACGGCGGCGGATGCTTCTCAGGTAAGGATCCCACTAAGGTTGACAGAACTGCAACTTACGCTGCAAGATATATTGCAAAGAATATAGTAGCTGCAAAACTTGCTAAGAAGTGCGAGGTTCAGATTGCATATGCTATCGGTGTTGCAAGACCTGTTTCTGTTATGGTAAATACTTTCTCTACAGGTAAGTACGATGACGAAACTTTAGCAGCAGCAGTCAACAAAGTATTTGACCTCAGACCTGCGGCAATTATTGATAATCTCAACATGAGAAATATCAGCTACAGTCCCTTGTCAGCATACGGTCACATGGGTAGAGAAGACCTCGGTGTCCGCTGGGAAGCAACAGATAAGGTTGAAGCTTTGCTTGAAGAATTGAAGTAATATTTATCCCCTCAGTGCAATATATTTGTACAAAGGAGGGATAAGCTTGGAAAATATTAAGAAAAAAGAAGTCGGGAAGAAATCTCCAAAAAATCAGGGGGATTATCTTACCCGGCTTATTTTAATTCAATGTCTTGTTTGTGCGTTGGTTTTTTCGGGAGTGTTTGCACTCTGTAAAACAAATGATAAGACATATAGTCAGATGAAAATCAGTTTTTCAGAAATGATGAAACACGGCTACAGCACAAAGGATGTTGCACAAAGGCTGAAATCCGTAGGACAGATGGTATTTTTACCGATGGAAACTGTGCCGGAAGAAAACGAAAGCACGACAGAGGAAAAAACTACAGAGAAAGAAGAAATAATAACTGAGATAAAAAATGAAAATCTCAATACAAAAAGTATCTCCTATACGGCAGACTCGTTGAAAAACAGTATGTGTTTACCTGTTGCGGGCAGATGGTCATCGTATTTCGGAGAAAGAACAAATCCTGTGACGGGGATATATTCTTTTCACAGCGGTCTTGATATTGCGGCATCTGAGGGAGAGAGGATAAGGGCAGCACTTGACGGCAAAATTAGAATTGCAGATTATACAGAAGCTAACGGAAACTACATAATAATGGAACACGGCAATACGACAACCGCATACTGCCATTGTTCAAAGCTTCTTGTAAAGAAAGGCGATGTAATAAGAAAAGGTGAAACGATTGCCCTGGTTGGCAGTACGGGTAACTCAACAGGACCGCACCTTCACTTTGAAATAAAGGTTGACGGAAAGCTTATTGATCCCGCCTCGGTTTTTGAAATGAATGAAGCTTAAAACAAAAAAGATCAGTGTCGATATCAGTTTTTACTTTGCGGCGGTATTGACACTTTCAATGCTGTCGGATAAAACAAACATATCCTGCTATTCAATTATGTCGGCATTATTACACGAAACAGGGCATTTGCTCTGTTTGTTGTTTTTTAGGGCAAATCCGAAAAGCATCACCCTGTCATTATTCGGAATGAGGATAGTAAGAGGCGCGAAAACTCTTTCATATAAGCAGGAAATAATGACGGCACTTTCAGGACCGCTTGTGAATCTCTTTTTGTTTGCCGTCTTTTTGTTTTTCGGAGAAAAAGCGATGATGTTTTCTGCTGTAAATCTTGCTCTGGGACTTTTTAATCTGCTTCCCGTAAAACCCATGGACGGCGGTGAAGTGCTGTATTTTTCGTTGTGCAGATTTTTCAATGAAAATACGGTTAGAAAAATAAGCGATGTAATAACTGTAATCACAGCATTGATTTTATTTGTTCTCGGAGTATGTCTGCTTATAAAAAGCGGATATAATTTTATGCTTCTGGTTGTGAGTGTTTATATAGTATTTTATTTATATCTTGAAAAAAAGCGTTGAATATTGTATGATAGAGAATATCATCAGATAAAGAGGTATAAGATGCTTTACGAAAGACTTGATAAAATATTACCCAATGTACAAAAACCGGGAAGATATGTCGGTGGCGAATATAACAGTGTAATAAAAGATAAAAACAAGGTTGATATACGTTATGCCTTCTGTTTCCCCGATACATACGAAATAGGAATGTCCCACCTCGGAATGAAAATACTCTACTCTCTTGTTAATGCAAGGGAGGATGCATGGTGTGAAAGAGTATTTGCGCCGTGGACTGATATGGAAGAGGAAATGCGTAAGAACAACATTCCTCTCTATGGACTTGAAAGCCTTGAACCTATAAAAGATTTTGACCTTATAGGCTTTACTTTACAGTATGAGCTGTCATACACAAATGTACTCAATATGCTCGATTTGGCTCAGTTGCCGATAAAGGCGGCTGACAGAAAAGAGCTTACCCCGATAGTAATTGCAGGCGGTTCATGTGTTTGCAATCCCGAGCCGATGTCAGAATTTATTGATATCTTCTTGCCCGGTGAAGGTGAAGAGGTAACGAACGAGCTTATTGATTTATTAAAAGAACACAAGAAAAAAGGCTCTGATAAGGAAACCTTTATTAAAGAAGCGGTTAAAATCAAAGGTGTCTATGCACCGTCGCTTTATGATGTAAGCTACAATGAAGACGGTACTGTTAAGGAAATAAAAGCTCGTGATACAGCACCCGAAAAGGTTGAAAAGAGAATAGTCAAGGACCTTGACTCAATGTATTTCCCTGACAAATTTGTAGTACCCGCAATTGAAGTTGTGCATGACAGAACAACTGCAGAAATTTTCAGAGGCTGTATCAGAGGCTGCCGTTTCTGTCAGGCGGGATTTTTATACAGACCGATAAGAGAAAAATCTCCCGAAACAGTAAATCAACAATGCCTCGCTTTAACTGAAAGCACAGGCTATGATGAAATATCGCTTTGCTCATTAAGTACAAGCGACTACACAGGACTGCCGTCACTTTTAGAAAAATTACTTTCATGGACTACCGATGACAGAATAAATCTTTCTTTACCGTCTTTGAGAATTGATAATTTCTCCGATGACTTAATGGAAAAGCTTCTTGAAGTAAGAAGAAGCGGTCTGACCTTTGCGCCCGAAGCAGGTACGCAAAGACTCAGAGATGTTATAAATAAAAACATAACAGAGGAAGAAGTTTTATCAACTGCCAAAAAGGCATTCTCAGGAGGCTGGACAGCGGTAAAATTATATTTCATGCTCGGACTTCCGACGGAAACCTTGGAAGATGTCAAGGGTATAGCAGAATTGGCACAGAAGGTTGTAAACGAATTTTACAATAACCCCGAAAAACCGAAGGGTAAGAGCGTTTCTGTCAGCGTCAGCGCGGCATCATTCGTGCCGAAGCCGTTCACACCTTTCCAATGGGAAGCACAGGCAACACCTGATGAATTAAAAGAAAAACAGGATTATCTTCTTGAGAGTACAACTACCAAAAAGGTAAGAGTAAGCTTCCACAAAACACCCACAAGTCTTATGGAAGCAGTATTTGCAAGAGGTGACAGACGCGTGTCTGCCGTCATTGAAAGTGCATGGAAAAAAGGCTGTAAGTTTGACAGCTGGGATGATCAGTTTGACTTTGACAAATGGGTTGAAGCATTTGCTGATTGCGGACTTACAATGGATTTCTATGCAAACAGAAAAAGAAGCTTTGATGAGGTTTTACCGTGGGATCACATGGATTACGGTATCTCAAAGGCATTCCTTATAAAAGAAAACGAAAAGGCACATAATGCACAGACGACTCCGCACTGCAGAGAAAAATGTGCAGGTTGCGGTACAAATAAACTCAACGGAGGTGAATGCCATGCGCTTAACAAGAATATGGTTCAGTAAAAAAGGCAGGGCAAAATATATATCTCACCTTGATTTGTACAGAACCTTCACAAGAGCCGTCAGACGCGCAGGAATACCTCTGTGGTACACAGAAGGCTTTAATACTCACCCCTATATCACAATCGCTCTGCCACTTGCGATAATGCAGGAAAGCGACAGGGAAGCTGTTGATATCCGTATTGAAAATGATATGGCAAACGAGGAGATAAAACAAAAGCTCTCCGCTACCTGTCCTGAGGGGATAGAGATAATAGATGTCAGAAAACCGTGGGACGACCCCAAGAAGATTGCGTTTGCGGATTATACGGTTATGACGCAATTTGCAAATTCAGATGATGCTAAAAAGTTTGAAGCATATATTCTTAAATCACTGAAGGAAGAAGAACTGCTTGTTGAAAAAATGGGCAAGAAAAACGGCAGAAAGGTTATGAAGGAAGTAAATATTCTTCCCTTGGTAAACAAAACCGAACTTGCGCTCAAAGGCAGTGAGTTAAGAATTAAAATGACGGTAGCCGCAGGCAGTACAAATAATCTTAATCCGGCACTGTTTATTGATGCGGTTTCACAAAAAGCAGAGTTCAAACCTCTGTCGGTAAACATCACAAGAAACCGTCTTCTGACAGAAAATTTAAAAGAGTTTGAATAATTTTTAAAAAATACTTGCATTCTTGATAAAAGTGTGGTATCATATTTCAGCATTTCTATTCCGTCGAGCCTTAAACGACGAGTTTTAATGCCAAAAAACATTAAAAGTGACGGTCCTCTGCAAGGTACTTGTAAGAACGCCGATAAATTAAGAGGAGGAAAAAACAATGAACAGTGTTGAAGCTTTGAATTTAATTTCAAAAGACAGCATCAAAAGTGAGCAGCCGGAAATCAAAATCGGTTCAACAGTAAAGGTTTCTGTTAAGATCAAGGAAGGCCAGAGAGAAAGAATCCAGGCTTTCGAAGGAACAGTTATCGCTATTAAGGGCAGCGGTGTTTCAAAGACTTTCACAGTACGTCGTGTATCATACGGTGTTGGTGTTGAAAGAGTATTCCCCGTAAATTCCCCCAACGTTGCAAAAGTTGAGCTTGTTAGAAACGGTACAGTCAGACGTGCAAAACTCTACTATCTTCGTGACAGAGTTGGTAAGGCTGCAAAGGTTAAGGAGAAGATTAAATAATAAGCTCCTAATCAATTATCGTAAAGCGGGATAAATCCGCTTTAGGTGTCAATTTAAAAACTTAGGGGCAACCGCCCGTATCGCTGAGATATGAGTGGGTTACCCCTATTTTTTTCTTTATGAGAAAAGGTTGAAAAAAACTCCGGAATTTCGACAGAATTTGCAGGAGTGTGTGAATCTGAAAACGGTTGCCGTGCAGTATGGCTCAGCCGTTTTTCTTGGTTTTCTGAAGGAGCATAATTTTGCGTAAAATAGAATTATCTACGATTTATTTTAATAAAATAACCAAAGAAAAAAAGGTTACAGAGTCTTCAGAAAAAATTGAAAACACAAACAGAGGATACAAGCTTTATGACATCATGTCATCAATTACAACAGGTGTATTTTTTGTTGCCGTAATTTTCGTATTTTTGGTAAGGGGAGTCGGCGTTGAGGGTATATCAATGCAACCGACACTGGATAACGGAGATTATGTGATTGTTTCATCAATGTTTTATGAGGTAGAACGCGGTGACATTGTTGTGATTTCGCCGTATAAAGATCTGAAAAAACCGATTATCAAAAGAGTTATCGGTGTTGAAGGCGATGTAGTTGATATAGATTTCAAAGCACATAAGGTATATGTGAATTCCGTAGAGCTTGATGAACCTTATATCGGAGCTCTGACGGCAAGAAGATATGATGTGAAATTTCCCGTTACCGTGCCTGAAGGCTGTTATTTCGTTCTTGGTGACAACAGAAATGACTCACTTGACAGCCGAAGCTCACAGGTAGGCTTTGTAGAGAGTGAAGCCGTTTTCGGAAAAGTCATTTTGAAGATGGTTTCTCTCGGCTCAACAAAGAACGGCGGATAATTTCAGAAAGGAAATAAATATGGAAAATATAGTAGTTGAAAAAGTTGAACTTCAGGAAAATAAAAAGCCTGAAAACAAGTTTATCGGCGGACTTTACGATATAGTATCGATATTCATGACAGCAGTTATTACCATTATGCTTATATTTACATTTGTCTTCCGTTTTGTAGGAGTTGTAGGACCCTCAATGGAAAACACACTCTTTAACGGTGACTGGCTTTTGGTGTCTGCAATTTCATCAGAGCCTGAGTACGGAGATGTAGTTATCGTAACTCAGCCTAACTATTACAATGAGCCCATTGTAAAAAGAGTAATTGCAACCGAAAATCAGGTTGTTGATATTGATTTCTCAACAGGTGCTGTTTATGTTGACGGCGAAAAATTAAACGAGCCTTATGTAAAAGGAAACACAACGGATAAATACGAGGTTGATTTTCCTGTAACAGTACCCGAAAATCATGTTTTTGTATTAGGTGATAACCGCAATCACTCAAGCGACAGCCGAAGCACAAAAATCGGATTTATCGCAGAGGACTATATCTTAGGAAAGGTTAAATACAGAGTATTTCCCTTCGGAGATTTCAAGGTGGAATAAATGAACGATTTTCAAAAACAAACGGTACAATGGTTTCCCGGTCATATGGCAAAAACCCGCCGTCAGATAAAAGAGAGTCTGAAGCTGGTTGATGCTGTTACGGAGCTTCTTGATGCAAGAATTCCCATGAGCAGCCGTAATCCTGAAATTGACGAAATCGTTTCAGGGAAACCGAGAATAATTTTGCTTAATAAATGTGATGTTGCAGACGATAACGCAACGAGAAAATGGATTGAATATTTCAAAAGTCAGGGTGCATATGCAATTCCTGTTGACTGTCGCTCAGGCAAAGGTCTTAATGCGTACAGACCTCTTATCCGTGAGGTACTTGCCGAGAAAATTCAGGCAAACAACGAAAAGGGAATGGTCGGCAAATCCTTAAGAGTAATGGTTGTCGGCATACCCAATACAGGTAAATCCTCATTTATCAACCGTATGGCAGGTAAAAACAGAGCCAAAGTTGCAGACCGTCCGGGCGTCACAAGACAGAATCAATGGTTTGCAATCGGTAACGGAATTGAGCTTTTAGATACTCCGGGCGTACTCTGGCCTAAATTTGAGGATCCCGCAGTAGGCGATAAACTTGCGTTTATAGGCTCCGTTAAAGATGCGGTTATTGACTGCGAAAGTCTTTGTGTCAGATTTCTTGATGTAATGAAAAACAATTACCCCGAGCGTCTGACCGAGAGATATAAAATAACAGATTTTGAAGAGCTTGATCCCTACGAAGTTTTAGAACTGATAGCACAAAAACGCGGTATGAAAATCCGCGGCGGCGAAGCAGATACGGAGAGAGCCGCACTTACGATTCTTGACGAATACAGAGCAGGAAAATTAGGTAAGATTACGATGGAGTTGCCATAATAAATGCAGAATGCAAAGTGCAGAATACAGAATGCAGAATGAAGGGTGGGCAAAGCCCACACCCAATATAATAAAGGAACAATTTTGATGTTATACGAATTTGATAAAGAAATACACAACGAAGGGTTTAAGGTTTTCTGCGGTGTTGATGAAGCAGGGCGAGGACCTCTTGCAGGGCCTGTTGTTGCAGCTGCAGTAATACTTCCCGAAGATGTTGTGATTGAAGGACTTAATGACTCCAAGAAGTTGAGCGAGAAAAAAAGAGAAAAGCTTTTTGATGAAATCAAAGAAAAAGCTTTATCTTACTCAATAGGCGTTGCAACAGTTGAGGAGATTGAAGAATTTAATATACTCAAGGCTACATTTATGGCTATGAAAAGAGCCGTTGACGGACTTTCTATAAAGCCTGATATTGCCTTGATTGACGGCAATATGGTACCGCCTCTGGATATTGACGGACGAGCTGTTGTAAAAGGCGATGCAAAGTCTGCATCAATTTCTGCGGCATCAATTATTGCTAAAGTACACAGGGACAGATATATGCTTGAAATGGCAGAAAAATATCCCGAATATCACTTTGAAAAACACAAAGGCTACGGTACAAAATTACATACCGATCTGATAAAAGAATACGGTGTATCTCCCATACACAGACCGAGCTTTTTAAAGAAGATTTTAAATGGTTAACGGAAAGAAAAACCGCACCGTCGGTTTTGACGGAGAAAAAGCGGCGAAAGAATTTTTAAAAGAAAATAACTACAAAATAGTTGAACAGAATTTCCGCACCCGCTTCGGTGAAATTGACATAATTGCAAAAGACGGTAATTATATCGTTTTTGTTGAGGTCAAAACGAGGGGAGAAAAATCCTTCGGAAATCCTATGGAGGCGGTTGATTACCCGAAACAAAAGAAAATAATAATGGCATCGGAACAGTTTTTGTTGAAAAAAGAGTTTTTTGATTTACAGCCGAGATTTGATGTCATTGAGGTTTTTTCGGAAAGCGGAAAAATAAATCATATAATAAATGCATTTTAGTGACAGGAAGGGACGGTCATATTTATGTTCTATAAAAGCACAAGAAACAGCAACATCAGAATTACATCAGCTCAGGCTATAACTCAGGGTATTTCTGAAGACGGCGGACTTTTTGTACCCGAAAAAATTCCGACAATTTCAGCTGAGTATATTGAAGAGCTCAGTACAAAAAATTATATTGACAGAGCTATTTCTGTTTTGTCTTTATATCTTGACGATTTCACAAAGGAAGAGCTTGAATACTGCGTCAACGGTGCATACGGCAACAACAAATTCAGCAGCGAAAAAACTGCTCCCGTGGTAACACTTCCTAACGGCGCAAACATTCTTGAATTATGGCATGGACCTACTTGTGCATTCAAGGATATGGCATTACAGCTTCTTCCTTATCTTATGACAACATCTGCAAAGAAAGTCGGTTGCGATAAAAAAATAATAATTTTAGTTGCAACATCAGGTGATACAGGTAAAGCTGCACTTGACGGCTTCAGCGATGTTGAAAACACAGGCATTCTTGTGTTCTACCCTGAAGACGGTGTAAGTCCGATGCAGAAGCTTCAGATGACAACACAGGAGGGTAACAATGTTGGCGTAAGTGCTATTGTCGGTAACTTTGACGATGCACAGACAGGCGTTAAAAATATTTTCGGAAACCGCGAATACGCTGAAAAATTAGCAGAAAACGGCATGATGTTCTCATCTGCAAACTCAATAAACTGGGGCAGACTCGTACCGCAGATTGTTTATTATATTTCTGCATACTGCGACCTTGTTGCAGATTCAAAAATAAAGAACGGCGATAAAATAAACGTTGTTGTACCGACAGGTAACTTCGGAAATATCCTTGCAGCATTTTATGCTAAAGAAATGGGATTGCCGATAAACAAGCTTATCTGCGCTTCAAACATCAACAATGTTCTTACAGATTTCCTCACAACAGGAACATACGATAAAAACCGTAAATTCCACACAACAATTTCACCTTCAATGGATATCCTTATTTCAAGTAACCTTGAGCGTTTGCTTTATCATCTCTCAGGACAGAATGATGAAACGGTAAAAGGTTTGATGAGCGAACTTTCAACAAACGGAAAATATACAGTATCCGATGAATTACTTTCAAAAGTAAAAGCTGTATTTGAAGCAGGTTACTGTGACGATATCGGAACAAAAGAAACAATCAAAAAATATTTTGATGCTTACAATTATCTTTGCGACACACATACGTCTGTTGCTGTAAATGTTTATGATATGTACAGGGAGAAAACGAAGGACAATACACCCACAGTTATAGCATCCACAGCTAATCCGTACAAGTTCTCACAGAGCGTATTGGAAGCTTTGGTTGACACTCCCGAAAGCACAGACGAATTTTCAATGGTGGAAGAACTTCACAAGGTATCAGGTGCAGTTTGTCCTCCGCAGTTGGCTGACCTTAAAGGTAAGACTCCCCGTTTTACTCAGTCATGCAAAAAGGAAGAAATGTGGCAGACAGTCTGCGACATGTTATTTATGCATAAAGGTTGAGCAGAAAGTTTCCTGTGAGCCGCAAGCTGTAGGTGAACCTACCTTGATGTTACCTGCCATACAGGTGTTGTGTCCGTCATTGTATGCGCAGTTGTGAGCATCGCATTTAACGTCTTTTACTTCAGCAATTTTCTTTTCCATTTTTAAGACCTCCATAGTGAATTAACACAGAAAAAATCCATGCATTATATTTTAAGCTGAATTTTTTCGATTATACGAAAGGAATAATTATGTCTTTATTTGCAATTGGTGATACGCATTTGTCATTCAGCACCGACAAACCGATGAACATATTTCGCGGTTGGGATAATTATGTAGAACGCCTTTCAAAAAATTGGAAAAATATCGTGACAGACGAAGACACCGTACTCATAGCGGGAGATGTTTCGTGGAGTATGTCCTTGTCGGGTGCATTGGAGGATTTGAAATTTATCGATGCGTTGCCCGGAAAGAAAATTCTGATGAAGGGCAACCACGATTATTGGTGGGAAACCAAAACGAAAATGGAAAGATTTTTTAAAGAAAACTCTCTTGAAACATTGAGCGTTCTTCACAACAACGCATATCTTGTTGACGGCTTTGCCGTATGCGGAACAAGAGGCTGGTTTTACGACGATAATTCACCCGACGCACAGAAGGTTGTCGCAAGGGAAGCGGGCAGACTCAGAATGTCGATAGCCGAGGCAAAGAAGCTTGGCGGTGAGATTATTGTATTTCTTCACTAACCGCCGATTTCCGAAGATGCGCGGTGCGATGAGATATACAATGTTCTTGTTGAAGAAGGTGTAAAAAAATGTTATTATGCGCATCTTCACTCCGCTTCAATACGCAAAGCGGTAACGGGTGACTACGAAAATATCAATTTTTCGCTGATATCCGGCGATTATTTGGAATTTTGTCCAAAAAAAATTTATTGAAAACTATTGGCAAACGCTGATAAAATATGGTAGAATAAATAGGTTAAAATATTTTCTCTATGAAAATTTAGGAGGATAAAAGAGATGGCATTGAAATCATCAACAAAAGTTGAAACAAATGTGTACGAGGTAGCAGTTACACTTGAAGGCGAAGCAGTTGCTAAGGCAGCTCAGGACGCATACCTCAAGGCAAAGAAAAACATCACAATTCCCGGCTTCAGAAAGGGTAAAGCTCCCCGCCAGATTATTGAAAAGCTCTACGGTGAAAATTTCTTCTATGAAGAAGGACTTGAAAATCTTCTTCAGGGCGCAGTATCTGACGCTATTGACGAAGCTAAACTTGATATCGTTGACAATCCGAGAGATCTTGAAGTTCAGACACTCGGTAAAGACGGCGCAGAATTTACTTTCAAAGTAACAGTTAAGCCCGAAGTTAAAATCGGTGAGTACAAAGGCCTCAAGGCTGAAAAAGCAACAGTAAGAGTTGAAGCTTCAGAAGTTGAAGCAGAGCTTAACTCATTAAGAGAAAAAGGCGCTCGTGAAATTTCTGTTGAAGACAGAGCAGCAGAAAAGGACGATATCGCTGATATCGACTTTGAAGGTTTTGTTGACGGCGTAGCATTTGACGGCGGCAAGGGCGAACACTTTGCACTTACATTAGGTTCAGGTCAGTTCATTCCCGGATTTGAAGATCAGGTTATCGGTCACAACATCGGTGATGAATTTGATGTTAATGTAACATTCCCTGAAGAATACACACCCGAACTTGCAGGTAAGGCTGCAGTATTCAAAGTAAAGCTTCACGGTCTTAAGGTTCGTGAATTACCCGAGCTTGATGACGAATTTGCTAAGGATGTAAGCGAAGATGCTGATACACTTGATGATCTTAAGAAGAGCATTAAGGAAGAAATCAGAAAGAGAAAGCAGGAAAGAGCAGACGCTGATTTCCGTACAAAGATTTATGATCAGCTTATCGGCCTTATCGATGCAGAAATTCCCGAAGTAATGTTTGAAAAGAGAGTTGAAGAAGATAAGAACAACTTCGCTCAGAGAGTAGGTATGCAGGGTATTGACCTTGAAACATATCTCATGTACATCGGTATGGACATGGATACATTCATGGCTGACCTCAGAGTACAGGCTGAAAGAAATGTTAAGATTTCTTTGGCACTTCAGAAGATTGCTGAGCTTGAAGGTCTTGAAGTAACAGATGAAGATTACGAAGCAGAATATACAAAGTATGCTGAAATGTACAACATTGAGGTTGAAAGAATCAAGATGATGGTACCTCAGGAAACAATGAAGGAAGATCTTCTCTTAGAAAAAGCTACAAAGTTTGTTATCGACAATGCAGTAGCAGAAAAACCTGCAAAGAAAACAGCTGCAAAGAAAACAACAAAGAAAAAAGCTGACGAAGAAAAAAAGGAAGACGCTGAATAATAATCAGACAATCGTACCAATATTTATATAAAGAAATACTTTTACAAGGGAGGCACAAAGATGGCTTTGGTACCGTGTGTAATTGAACAGACAGGCAGAGGAGAACGCTCATACGACATTTATTCAAGACTCCTCACCGACAGAATTATTGTTCTCTCCGACGAGGTTAACGATGCTACTGCAAGTCTTATAGTAGCACAGTTGTTATTCCTTGAAGGACAGGATGCAGAAAAAGACATCAGCCTTTATATCAACAGCCCCGGCGGTTCGGTAACTGCAGGTATGGCAATCTATGATACAATGCAGTACATCAAGTGTGATGTTTCAACAATCTGTATGGGTATGGCTGCAAGTATGGGTGCATTCCTGCTCTCATCAGGTGCAAAGGGAAAGAGATTTGCTTTACCTAACAGTGAAATTATGATTCATCAGCCTTTAGGCGGCGCAAGAGGTCAGGCAACAGATATCAAAATTGCGGCTGACCATATCTTGAGAACCAGAGAAAACCTCAATAAAATCTTAGCTGAAAATACAGGTAAGCCGATTGAGATAATTGCTCAGGATACAGAGCGTGACAATTTCATGACAGCTCAGCAGGCTATGGAATACGGTCTTGTAGATAAGGTTCTTACAAAGAGATAAAGGAGTTTAGTTCATGCCAAGAGAAACAGGCTCAAGAATTTTGCGCTGTTCTTTTTGTAACAAATCGCAGAATGAGGTTGACCGTCTGATTTCAGGCCCCGGCGTTTATATTTGTAACGATTGCGTTGAGGTATGTTGGAACATCATTGAAGATCAGGCGGAAAGAGACCACCAGGCTAAAAAGAAGCAGAAGGAATTAGTCAAAGATAAGCTTCCCAATCCTATGCAGATCAAGGAGAAACTTGATGAGTATGTAATAGGACAGGAAGAAGCAAAAATAACATTAAGTGTTGCGGTTTATAATCATTACAAGAGAGTTTTCTTCTCAAAGAAAAACGATGTTGAAATTCAGAAAAGTAATGTTATGATGTTAGGCCCCACAGGTGTCGGCAAAACGATGCTTGCGCAGACACTTGCAAAAATCCTTGATGTACCTTTTGCGATAGCAGACGCAACCACATTGACAGAAGCAGGTTATGTAGGCGAAGATGTTGAGAACATTCTCCTCAGACTTATCCAGGCGGCAGACTTTGATGTGGAAAAAGCACAGCACGGAATTATATATGTCGATGAAATCGACAAGATTGCAAGAAAGTCCGAAAATCCCTCAATAACAAGAGATGTAAGCGGTGAAGGTGTACAGCAGGCACTTCTGAAAATTCTTGAAGGTACGGTAGCAAATGTACCTCCGCAGGGCGGAAGAAAGCATCCGCAACAGGAGTTTATACAGGTTGACACAACCAATATCCTCTTTATCTGCGGCGGCGCTTTTGACGGAATAGAAAAGACTATTGAAAAACGCATCGGCGGTTCTGCTCTCGGCTTCGGTGCAGATGTCAAGGGTAAAAAAGAACGCGAAAAAGAAGATATATATTCAAAGGTTATTCAGCAGGATTTAGTAAAATTCGGACTTATTCCCGAGATTGTCGGACGAGTTCCGGTTATCGCAACTCTCAAGGATCTTGATGCTGATGCATTGGTAAGAATTCTGACAGAGCCCAAAAATGCGATAATAAAACAGTATCAGGCATTATTTGAAATGGATAATGTTGAGTTGGTATTTGACGGCCCTGCAGTTGAAGAGGTTGCAAAAATAACTCTTGAAAAGAAAACAGGCGCAAGAGGTTTGCGCTCAATAATGGAAGATTTGCTTTTACCGATAATGTATGAAATCCCGTCAGATAAGACGATTGAGAGAGTAATTATTACAAAGGATTGTGTACGCGGCTCAGATTCTCCTATTATAGAGAGAAAAGCTGTAAATCCCTGAAAGAGCAAGTAAAATAAGTCGGCTGTTTCGTTTTGATAATGAGACAGCCATTTTTACTCAGAAGGAGGAAAAGATATGAATATATGGCATGATATTTCACCGAGAAGAATTTCACCTACTGACTTTGTTGCGGTGATTGAAATTACAAAGGGCAGTAAAAACAAGTATGAGCTTGACAAGGAAACAGGAATGATGATGCTTGACAGAATACTTTACACATCAACACATTATCCTGCAAACTACGGCTTTATTCCGAGAACTTACGCAGAAGACGATGACCCGTTGGATGTACTTGTAATATGCTCGGAAGAAATATACACATCTTCATTGGTAAGATGCTATCCGATAGGCGTTATATCTATGGTTGACAACGGCGAAACTGATGATAAAATCATCGCAATTCCGTTTAATGACCCTGTTTATAATTCGTATAAATCAATTGAAGAATTGCCGAAGCATATCTTTGATGAGATGATTCATTTCTTCTCAGTATATAAGTCGCTTGAGGGAAAAGTGACAGCTATTGATAAAATAGAAAATGTTGACACTGCGGTATCTATAATCGCGAAGGATATAGCGGCATATAAAGATAAATTTTGTTGATTTCGTATATTGACAAAAGCTGTAATTTTAGATACTATTTACGATGAAGGGCATTATGCTTTTGAGGAAATGCATAGAATGAAAGGAGTTTTGAAATGCAGTTATTCAAAAGAGTTTTAGCAATTGTTCTTGCAGTTGTTATGATTATCGGTGCGGTACCGGTAGTATTTGCAACTGAGGGAGAAGAAAACACAAATCCTCCCGCATCAGAAGGCGGAGAAGTTGTAACACCTCCCGAACAAGAGGAAGAAGAAAC
The DNA here is from genome assembly GCA_017442445.1 of Clostridia bacterium. Lineage (GTDB taxonomy): Bacteria > Bacillota > Clostridia > Oscillospirales > Acutalibacteraceae > RGIG2945. The sequence goes on along the minus strand of JAFRZS010000101.1, from coordinate 8,061 downwards.
TATTCTTGTAGAATCAGTTGAATTTGTAACAACAAAAGACAAATTCATGGTTGGTGAATCATTCGGTTTCGGAGCAATTCCGAGCCCGACAGATGCAACAAATGTAAATCTTGATTGGAGTTCTTCAGATACTTCAGTCGCAACAGTAACAGAAACAGGTCTTGTATCAGCAGTAGGTGAAGGTACAGCAACAATTATCTGTACAGCTGCAGACGAAGGCAAGGCAAGTGTTTCTCACGAAATCAAGGTTGAAGGTTATCTTACAAAGAGCCTTGAAATCACAGTTGCAGCAATCAACTGGCCTGTAGGTAAATCAAGCACATTCTGGCCTGTTGTAACACCCGCAGGTGCATCAAGAAACTTTGAGTGGTCTTCTTCAGACGAAAAAGTTGCAACAATTTCAGAAACAGGTAAACTTACAGCTGTCGGCAAGGGTACAGCAACAATCACTTGCAAAACAACAGACGGTTCAAATCTCAGCGCAAGCTGTGTTGTTAGTGTTTACCCCAAAACAGAAAGCCTCAGAATCACAGTTGATGTAATCAGATGGAATGCAGGTAAGTCAAGCACATTTGCACCTGTTATCATGCCCAAAGATGCATCAAGAAAGCTTTCATGGTCAACATCAAATTCAAAGGTAGCAACAATTTCTCAGGAAGGTAAGCTCACAGCTGTCGGCGCAGGTACAGCAACAATTACCTGTAAGACAACAGACGGAACAAACCTCAAGGCAAGCTGTAAAGTTATCGTTACAGGCTCACTCACAAAGAGCCTTAACATCACAGTTGATACAATCAAGTGGCCTGTAGGTAGATCAAGCACATTTGCACCCGTAATCACACCCGCAGATGCATCTAAAAAACTTACTTGGACAACATCTGACCCGACAGTAGCTACTATAACATCAAGCGGTAAGCTTACAGCAGTCGGTGCCGGTGTTGCGACAATCACATGTAAGACAACTGACGGTACAAACTTACAGGATACATGTAAAGTTATCGTAGGCGGCGGCGTGCGCACAGAAACTCTCAAAATTACGGTTAATACAATTGAGTGGCCTGTTGGCAGATCAAGTTCATTCTGGCCTGTAATAGAGCCTGAAAATGCATCAAGAAATTTTGCGTGGTCATCTTCAAATACAAAAGTAGCAACAATTTCACAGTCAGGTAAACTCACAGCTGTCGGTAAGGGTACAGCAATTATTACATGTAAAACAACTGACGGAAGCAATCTTGAAGCAACCTGTAAGGTTATTGTTTCAGGTGTTATCACAACAGGTCTTAAGATCACTGTTGATACAATCAAGTGGCCTGCAGGTAAGTCAAGTACTTTTGCACCCGTAATCACACCTGCAAACGCATCAAAGAAGCTTCAGTGGACATCATCAGATACATCAGTTGCAACAGTTTCTCCCGAAGGAAAACTTGCTGCAATCGGTGAAGGTACAGCAACAATCACATGTAAAACAACTGACGGAAGTAAGCTCAGTGCAAGCTGTAAGATTATCGTTTCAGGCGCACTTACACAGGCATTGATAATTCCTGCAGATACAATCAGATGGCCGATAGGTAAATCAAGCTCATTCTGGCCCGTTGTAATGCCCGAAAACGCTTCAAGAAAATTTGCATGGTCATCATCAGACACTAAGGTTGCAACAGTTTCTTCAACAGGTAGACTTACCGCAGTAGGAGTCGGTAAAGCAACTATCACATGTAAGACAACAGACGGCACAAATATTTCAACTACTTGCGAAGTAATCGTTCACGAAATCCGTGCTGAGAGTCTTGATATTACAGCTGATGTAATCAGATGGCCTGTAGGCAAGTCAAGTACATTTGCACCTGTTGTAAAACCTGCATCAGCTGCAAAGAACCTTGAATGGTCATCTTCAAATCCTGAGGTTGCAACAATTTCTCAGACAGGTAAGCTTACAGCAGTGTCAATCGGTACAGCAGTAATTACTTGCAGCACAAATGACGGAAGCAATCTTTCTGACACATGCACAGTAATTGTTACAGCTCCCGAAGGAAAGGCAACAATGAAGGTCGGCGACTCAGCAACTCTTGCTGACTCACTTGCACCTGCAAATGTTTCAGCTGACGATCTTGAATGGTCATCATCAGATACAGATATAGTTATCATCAATGATGAAGGCTTTATCAAAGCAGTAGGTGAAGGTACAGCAACAGTAAGGTGCAGAGTAAAATCAAATGACAATCTTTCAACTTCATGCAAAATCACAGTTAAACCTTCAGATAACGAAGATTACGAGGGAAGCGGTCTTTTAGGCTTTGCTTGGGACCCCGAACAGAAATGCTTCTTCTCATCAAAAAATTCATGGCAGAGAAATTTCGGCTTCTGTGAAGAATATGACATTCTTGCTCCGTTGACAGTTATGTACTACGATACAGTAAGAGTTAAGTTCAGATACGATAACAGAGACTGGATGATTCAGATGTGGAAGGGTCAGTACGGCATCTTCCTCGGTTGCGAAATCGGTGTTTACTATAAGGACATTGACTCAACAGTAGAATTCTATGACTGCGTAGCAGACGAAGATTTACTTTATATGGATTCAGCTCTCTACAGAGACGGCGAGAAGCTTTTTGCAAGAAAGTATAACAAATATTGGTGGACAACAGGCTTCAAGACAGGCGCTTTGAAGAACATCTCAGACCGTTCAGAGCTTGTTATGAACTCAACAGTTACATTCCACACATATGAAATGATGGAAGCTTTCTTAGAAGCTTTTGAAAAGAAAAACTTCCACGAAGGCAAAGATTACTGGGTATCAGGTAAATCAGTAACATTTACATGGCAGTACCAGAAAGATCCCTTAAAAGAAAGCAAATAAAAAAAACAAAATCGGTGTGTGCAATATGCACACACCGATTTTTTTCTATCCCTAAGTTTTAATAGCAAATTTTAAGAATGTCTTTAATTTTTTCTTCGTCTAACTCAATGTAGGTCTTAATCTTTCTTTTACCGCCGAAGGTACAAAGCTCTGCAAGTCTGTCAAAAGCGCTTTCATCAATATTGAAATCTCTGAGTTTTGTCGGCATTCCGATAAATGCAAAATACTCGGACATTCTGTTAATGCCTTCAAGTGCGGCTTTTTCATCGTCGTCCTCAACTACATCCCATACGCGTCTTGCAAACTGTGCAAAACGGCTGATGTTTTCTTTATAAACATACTTAGCCCAAGCGGGGAATAAAACCGCAAGACCGGCACCGTGAGCAATTTCATCATATTCACCGCTCAGTGCGTGTTCAATCTGATGAACGGCAAGGGAATTTTCTCTGCCGCAACCTGTAAGTCCGTTATGAGAAATACTTGAACCCCACATTACTGTAGCTCTTGCTTCGTAATCCTGCGGGTTTTCCATAAGAACCTTACCTGCGTCCTTGACAGCTTTCAGAATACTTTCTGCAACTCTGTCAGTTAAATCTGTAGGCTCAAAGAGTGTGAAATATCTCTCCATTGTGTGTGCCATTATATCAACAATTCCGCAGGCTGTCTGATATTTTGAGAGAGTATATGTAAGCTCGGGATTGCAGATTGAGAAAAGGCATCTCATCATATCATTACCGTAGCCGCGCTTCATATTGAGCTCCATATTTGTAACAACAGCGGAGTTGCTCATTTCACTTCCTGCCGCCGCAATAGTGAGGATACAAGCAACGGGAAGACATTTTTCGGGAGTAGCTTTGCCTGTCGGGAAATCCCAGACATCGCAATCGTTTACAGCACCGAGTGCAGTGTATTTTGATGAGTCGATTACGCTGCCGCCGCCGACAGCAAGTATCATCTGAACATTGTTCTCACGAGCAACCTTTACAGCTTCTCTTACGAATGAAAGCTTCGGGTTAGGCTCAACACCGCCCATCTCAACAACCTTGATACCGTTTTTTGTAAGCGAGTCCATGACTGTGTCATAGAGACCGCTTTTTTTTATGCTGTTTTTTCCGTATTGAAGCATGATGGTATCATAGCCGTAGGATTTGATAATTTCACCTACCTGAAGATGTGTGTCTTTTCCGAAATGCACTTTAGTGGGTGTGTAATATAAAAAATTCTGCATGATTCACTCCTCCTTAAATTTTATGCCGAAGTTTTTTCTGATAATGTAACCTTGATATTCTGCTCAGAGCCGTTTCTTGAAACTACAAGATTGAGTACATCACCAACATTACATTTATCAAGGATAGCTTCAAGGTCAGCTTCGGAAGAAATTGTTTTGCCGTTAGCTGAGATGATTCTGTCACCGGGTTTAAGACCTGATTTGTAAGCGTCTGAATTTGTATATATCTGAGAGATATACAATCCTGATTCGCCTACACCGTAACGGAACGCGTCAATCATATTATTTATTTCAACAAGCTCCGCACCGAGAGTAACTCTTCCTTTTACATAGCCGTATTCAATCAGTTCTGTTGCAACCTTTGAAGCTGTGTTTATCGGAATTGCAAAACCAAGTCCCTCAATTCCCGAAGAAGATGTTTTTGCGTTGACAATACCTATGAGTTCACCGTCCGAATTGAAAAGTCCGCCGCCGGAGTTACCGGGATTTACAGCCGCATTGGTCTGCAAGAGGCGCATATTTTCACCGTCAATATTTATTTCTCTGTCAAGTGCGCTGATGATACCGTCTGTAACGGTACCGCCGAGTGTACCGAGCGGATTTCCGATAGCGATAGCAAGTTCACCGACTACAAGTTTATCGGAATTGCCCAAAACTGCAGAGTGAAGATTTGTCTTATCAATTTTAATAACAGCGATATCTGTTTCAACATCTGTACCGATAAGCTTTGCACTGTGTTCACTGCCGTCTTTAAGTCTGACTTTGATGCTTGAAGAATTGGCAATAACATGGTTGTTTGTAATGATATATCCGTTTGATGAGAATATAACACCGCTACCGGCACCTTCGCTGACATACTGTTGCATAAAGAGATTTGTCTGCACTGTTTCGGTTGTTATTTCGACAACTGTTGTCTCACATTCTGCGACGATATCTGAAATAGAATATTTGTCAGCACCTGTGTTCTTGTTATTATCAACAGACTGTTTTATTACCGTATCTGTCGGTGAATGTTCCTCGGGGAAAAGCTTGTCTGCAAGCAAGCTTCCGCCGAAACCGCAGAGAGTTGAAAGTATAGCGCATACAAGGATAAGTGCAATTACTCTGACGGTTTTCTTCTTGTCTTTTTTCGGCTCTGCCTCATAATAGACGGTATAGTCGGGAGTAGCATAGTCAGAAGTGTTTTCTTCACGCCTGAACATTGAGAAATCTGTACGGGGTTCATCGTTTTCCTGATTGAAATTATTATATTGATTATTCTGTTCGTCCATAAAAAGACCTCCTTTATAGTTATTATAGCATACTTTATATATATTAAGGTAGTGTTAACACAAAAATAATTTTTATCAAATTTTAAAACTTATACATAAACTGTACCATAAGAATATATAACGGAGGGAAAACAATGCCAACAATATATTTGAGTCCGTCAACACAACAGGCAAATCTGTATGTAACGGACGGAAATTCAGAAGAATATTATATGAACAAAATTGCCGATGCCATGGAGCCTTATCTCAGGTCAAGCGGAATTAAATATGTACGAAACACCCCACAGATGACAGCGGCAACTTCGATAGCGCAGTCAAATGCAGGGGATTATGATGCTCATATAGCACTCCACTCAAATGCCGCACCTGAAGGCAGATACGGAACTGTAAGAGGATCGGATGTGTATTTTTATCCGTACAGCAGCAACAGCAGAAGACTTGCGGATATAATAGCCGCTAATTTAAAAGAAATATATCCTCTGCCGGAAAGAGTCAGGGCGGTACCTACAACATTTCTCGGCGAAGTAACAAGGACGAGAGCACCTGCTGTGCTTATTGAATTTGCGTATCATGATAATGTTGAAGACGCAACATGGATTCAGGAAAACATAACTCCTATAGCTGAAAATGTAGTTTTATCTCTGACGGAATTTTTTGATATTCCTTTTATAACTCCTCAACAGGTGAGAATCGGGACGGTGAATCTCACCTCAGGAAATCTCAATATCCGTTCAAAACCGAGTCTTACTGCACCTGTAATTGCAACAATCCCGAACGGTGCAAAGGTTACCGTATATTCGCAGTATGACGGCTGGTATGTCGTAGGTTACGAGAACATTGTCGGCTATGTTTCTTCGCGATTTGTGGCAGTTTAATAATTATTAACAATTTTAGCCGTTGCAATTTTTGAAGAAATATAGTAAAATTAGATGAATATGTTTTAAATTTAAAAAATCAAGGAGAAAAAAATGAAAAGGATAGTATCAATCTTTTTGGTTGTTTCAATGCTCATATGTTTCATGATTCCCGCAGGTGCGGAATTTGAAAATACCTATAAAAATACAGGAAATCAGACAAACGATATAATCGGAGTTGCAAAAACGCAGATCGGTTATAAAGAGAGTAATGTCAACGGACAGGAGAATTATACCAAGTACGGAGCACATTATAATATGCAGTGGACAGCATGGTGTGCTATCTTTATAGTATGGTGTGCAGAGGAAGCAAATGTTCCGAGAAATACAATACCTCTACTTGCAGGTTGTGGACAGCTGAAAAACTGGTACAAAGACAGAGGTCTATGGCATAACAGTGCATATCGCGGAGGTAATTACAAACCCAAAGCAGGTGATATCGTATTCTATGACTGGAGTGTCGCAGGGTCTGCTGACCATGTAGGTCTTGTTACAGGTTCATCAAGTACATCTTTTACAACAATTGAAGGAAACTACAGCGATAAGGTTCAGACAAGAACGGTGTCCTTTACTTCAAATCAGGTACTGGGATATGCCTCACCTAAATATAATCAGGTTGCGGTTATGAATGAAAAACCGACAGGCACATACAAAATAAAAGCAGATCCTTATCTTAACATCAGAACAGGTGAGGGCGGTGCAGTTGTCGGGAATATTCCCGATGGAGAAACCGTAACGGTTACAGAAGTCAAGAATGGCTGGGGAAAGGTTACGTACAACGGTGTAACAGGCTATATTTCTCTTGATTATGCGGTTTTTGTTTCGGCATCAATTTCTTCAATCTCAGTTGCAACAAAACCTACCAAGACTCAATATGAAGTCGGTGAAAGCTTTGATAAATCGGGTCTTGTAGTGGAAGCAGTTTATTCTGACGGCACAACAAAAACCGTAACTGATTATACATTATCAGGCTTCAATTCAACATCAATCGGTGAAAAGACAATTAAGGTAACACATTCAGGAAAAACAACAACTTTTACGGTTGATGTTGTAAAGCAATACAAAGTAAAGGCAGATGGCGGTCTTAATTTAAGAAATGCAGCGAACGGTTCTACCGTATATACAACTATTCCCAATGGTACAGTTGTAAATGTATTTGAAATTTCAAACGGTTGGGCAAAGCTCAGATACAGCTCGTACACAGGTTGGGTTTCAACGGATTATCTTCAGGAGGTAGCAAATACAAGTGCTTACAGCATAAAGCTTTCTGCAAGTACTCTCAAGATGTCTGTTTCACATACACAGATATTGACAGCTACAACAACTCCCGCGGGTAAGAGTGTTACATGGACATCTTCCGCAACAAATGTTGTAACAGTTAAAAACGGACTTCTTACAGCGATCAAAGAAGGCAGTGCAACAATTACCGCAAGTTTTACGGAAGGCGGAAAAACTTACTCTGCAAAATGTACCGTAACAGTTGAACCCAAGACGGTAAAATCCGTTTCAATAAAAACATACCCGAAAACCGAATATAATGTAGGTGAGAGCTTATCAACATCAGGTCTTGTACTTAATGTAACATACACAGACTCAACAACCACAACCGTTTCATCAGGCTTTACTGTAAGCGGATATAACGCAAACAACACGGGAAGCCAGACAATAACAGTTACCTATATGGGAGCAAAAACGACATACACAGTAAATGTTTCGGGCAGCCTTGTACCTTTCAAGGTTCTTGAATATAACGGACATATTTACTCATTCTATGATTATGATGTAAGTTATACT